>DOWQ01000347.1 GCA_003519485.1 Streptomyces sp.
AAAGGTCCCCGCACCCCTCCCGGGTGCGGGGACCTTTCTCGTTGCGCTGCCTGACGGACGCGCAGGCGGGCTCCACGGTCCGTACGGCCGGGCAGGGCGGGCTGTACCGGCCGTACGGTCCGCCGGGGCGGCTGCGGCTAGCCCTGCCAGCTGTGCGGCGCCCGGAAGCCGGACTGCCGCTCCAGGCGGCGCCAGCGGGCCGCTGTGCGGTGCGGGCGGACCGGGGCGTGCCGGTGGCCGTCGCCGCCGGAGCGGGCGAGCAGGACCGCCGTGAGGGCGGCCAGCTCCTCGGGGCCGGCGTGGCCCTTCTCGACGCGCAGGAAGTTGTCGGCGCTCATGGTGGTCTCCGTTACTGCGGCGGGTTGCCGTGCTTGCGGGAGGGCAGGTCGGCGTGCTTGGTCCGCAGCATGGCCAGGGACCTGATCAGCACCTCGCGGGTCTCGGCCGGGTCGATGACGTCGTCGACCAGGCCGCGCTCGGCGGCGTAGTAGGGGTGCATCAGCTCGGCCTTGTACTCCTTGACCATCGAGGCGCGCATGGCCTCCGGGTCGTCGGCGTCGGCGATCTGCTTGCGGAAGATGACGTTGGCCGCGCCCTCCGCGCCCATCACGGCGATCTCGTTCGTCGGCCAGGCGTAGGTGAGGTCGGCCCCGATGGACTGGCTGTCCATGACGATGTACGCGCCGCCGTACGCCTTGCGCAGGATCAGCGAGATCCGCGGCACGGTGGCATTGCAGTACGCGTACAGCAGCTTCGCGCCGTGCCGGATGATGCCGCCGTGCTCCTGCTCCACGCCGGGCAGGAAGCCGGGGACGTCCAGCAGGGTGATGAGCGGGATGTTGAAGGCGTCGCACATCTGGACGAAGCGCGCGGCCTTCTCGCTGGCCTCGATGTCCAGCACGCCCGCGAGGGACTGCGGCTGGTTGGCGATGATGCCGACGACCTGGCCGTCGAGCCGGGCCAGCGCGACGATGATGTTGGTGGCCCAGCGCTCGTGGACCTCCAGGTGGTCGCCGTCGTCGACGAGCTCCTCGATGACCTTGCGCATGTCGTACGGGCGGTTGCCGTCGGCCGGGACCAGGTCGAGGAGTGCCTCGCCGCGCCGGTCCGCCGGGTCGTCGGAGCCGGCCGCCGGGGGGTTCTCCCGGTTGTTGGACGGCAGCATCGACAGCAGGTAGCGGACCTCGGCGAGGCAGGTCTCCTCGTCGTCGTACGCGAAGTGCGCGACGCCCGAGGTCTCGGCGTGCACGTCCGCGCCGCCGAGGCCGTTCTGGGTGATCTCCTCGCCGGTCACCGCGCGGACCACGTCCGGGCCGGTGATGAACATCTGCGAGGTCTCCCGGACCATGAACACGAAGTCCGTGAGCGCCGGAGAGTAGGCCGCGCCGCCCGCGCACGGGCCGAGCATCACCGAGATCTGCGGGATGACGCCGGAGGCTCGGGTGTTCCGCTGGAAGATGCCGCCGTAGCCGGCCAGCGCCGAGACGCCCTCCTGGATACGGGCGCCGGCGCCGTCGTTCAGCGACACCAGCGGGGCACCGGCCGAGATGGCCATGTCCATGATCTTGTGGATCTTGCTGGCGTGGGCCTCGCCCAGCGCCCCGCCGAAGATCCGGAAGTCGTGCGCGTAGACGAAGACCGTACGGCCCTCGACGGCTCCCCAACCGGTGATCACACCGTCGGTGTAGGGCTTCTTGGCCTCCAGGCCGAAGCCGGTCGCCCGGTGTCTGCGCAGCGGCTCGACCTCGTTGAACGAACCCTCGTCCAGCAGCAGCGCGATCCGCTCCCGGGCCGTCAGCTTGCCCTTGGCCTTCTGGGCCTCGGTGGCTCGGTCGCTGGGGCCGCGGCGGACCTGCTCTCGAATTGCGTGCAGCTCTGCCACCCGCCCACGGGCATCACTCGCCTCGGGGGGCGTCTCGTCCAGAAGGGTCATGTATCGACCCTACGAAACCTCCCACCCGAAACCGCCCGTAGATTTCGCACAGTCTCCGCCGCCAAATCCTGGCTGCCTTGAACAGAACCGGTACCCCGGCACCGAGCCCCGACTACTGGAGAGGTCGGGGACTGTGGGGTTCCCACAAACGGTGCCGCGGGGCTCAGCCGAGCGTGAGGGTACAGCCATGGCCCGCGCCCGCCGTGCCGGGGGTCACCCGGAGCCGCAGTGAGCGGCCGGTGGCGAGCACCTCGACCCCCGGGTCGTGCTCGGTGACCCGGCGGACGGGGTGGTCCCAGAGGATGTCCACCGGCGCCCCCGACCGCTCCGGGTCGCCGACGAGGAGCCGGGCCGTGCGCCTGCCGGGTCCGTCCGCTCCCCGCCGGAGCAGCACGCTCGCCGGACCGGAGGCGGTGAGCGGGCCGGCCTCGCCCGGCTGCCAGAAGTTGACGGCCGTGAGGCCGAGCGAGGGAATGGCGACGCCCTGCGCCCGCCCGGTGTTGGCGAGGACGGTCAGCCAGTCCGGATCGTCCGCCCGCGCCGCGACGGTCGGCGCGCTCGCGCCGGGCATCAGGAGGTAGGCGTAGCCGGCGCCGTCCGGGTCGGTGCCGTGGTCGTGCCAGAGGGTGACGTAGCGGCGGGTCACCGGCTCCGGCGAGCTGCCGGCGTTGATGTCCCGCCAGGAGCCGGTACGGTCCTCGCGCAGCGCGTGCAGCCGGGCTCCGCCGGGGAAGACGTAGCCGCCGTGCCCCTCCAGGTGCGCCCAGCGCGCGTCGCGGCAGGTCTCCGGGCGGCCGGCCGGCCCGGTGGCGCGGGGCGCGCCGTCGACGGTGAGCCGGGCGGTTCCGTCCTCGCCCAGATTGCGGTTGTCGACGACCGTCTCCACCGGGACGCCGTCCGCGGCGGTGATGCCCGCGCCGAGGCAGACGACCGTGTCGGCGGCGCAGAACCAGGACTTCCGGGCCTCCAGGGTGCTGGCCAGGCCCTTGAGGTGCTGGCCGACGGCGGCGTACTCGCCGTCCGTCACCCCGCCGACCCACCGGACGGCCGGCTTGGGCTTCCCCCAGCCGCCGCCCTCGTTGTCCGCGAGCCGCTTGGTGGAGACGGTGGTGCCCGGCAGCCGGTACCAGTCGACGGTGGGCCAGAAGTGGTCGGTGTACTGGCCGCCGGTCCCGGGGCTCCAGTGGTGGACCATGCCGGCGCCGGTGTGCCAGCCGCGCGGGTTCTCGCCGTTGCCGTTCTCGTAGTGCGCGATCCGGTCCGAGGCCATGGCGATGTTGACGGTCCAGCCGGGCCTGCGGTGCACGGCCCGGTCCATCGCCGCGAAGAGCTTGTGGTTCACCGGTTCGGGCGTGGCCGGGACCGGTCCGGCCGCGATCGCGTGCAGCCGGGCGAGGTCCGCCACCTCGAACTGCCGGTCGGTGAGGACGGGGCTCGTCGTGTCCCGCTCGATCCAGCCCCGGACCATGCCGTTCCAGCGCTCCCGCTCGGCCTCGGAGGCGGCGCCGCCGAGCAGCGCGACCGCGGCGACGAGGAGATGGCCGTGGTAGTGGTCGCTGCGCAGCACGCCCCGGTCGTCGTTGAGCAGCGGGCCGCGGCTGATGGCGCGGCCGTTGACGCTGTCCATCATCAGCCCGTCGAGCAGCAGCGGGGCGTACGCCCGTTCGACGCTGTCCAGGATGACCTGCCGGCCGGGGTCGGTGACCTCCCAGTCGGATCCGGCCAGCAGGGTGAACAGCCGGCCGAGCCCGTCCAGCAGAACGTGGCCGTAGGTGCCGGAGTACGCGACCCAGGTGTGCTGGACGAACGAGCCGTCGGCGTAGAGCCCGTCACCCGAACGGACGTACGGGAAGACGGGCGACAGGGCGTCGCGGGCCAGCACGAGCTTGGCGGGGGCGGCGCCGAGCACGCCGCGCAGGGCGGTGACGCGGCAGAGGTCGACGCGGTTGGCGCCGGTGCTGGTGCCCGTGTAGTCGCCGAGCATCGAGTCCGGGACGAAGTGGTCGACGGCGGCGAGATACGCGGCGCGGCGGTCGGCGGCGAGCCGGTCGTACAGCAGGGCGACCGTGTCGAGCAGCAGCCGGGGGCTGCCGATCTGCCACTCCCACCAGTTGCCGTAGCGAGTGGTGGCGGGGTTGTAGACCTCGGCCTCGAGGTGGTCGAGGCCGGCCGCGACGGCGTCGGCGAGGGACGCGTCGCCGGTGTGGCCGGTGCCCGGCTGAACGTAGGCCTGGGCCATGGTGTGCAGCCTGCTGTAGCCCTGGGTGATCCCGGCGGGCGGGTCGAAGGGGTAGTCGGGCCAGAGCGAGCCGGCGGTGGGGTTCATCGCGGCCCGGAAGGTTCCCGCCAGCTCGCCGGTCTCCGCGAGCCGGGCGGCGTACGGCTCGGCACCCGGGTCGAAGCCGGTGCCGAGCTGGAGGTCCAGCCAGCGGCGTCTGAGGGTGTCGAACACATCGGCGCCCGCGGCGGCCGGGCCGACGGGCGCCGCGTGCGCCGGGCCGCTGAGCCCGGTGAGGCCGAGTGCGGTCCCGGCGCCGGCGAGGGCGAGGAAGCCGCGGCGGGACCAGGGGGAGACAGGGGGCACGGGTCCTCCGGACAGTGCGCGGGGACGGGCGTCGGAGCTGCGGGGCGGGGCTGCTGCGGGGCAGTGGCGTAGACCTCTTGCCCCCGCCGGTTTAACACCCGCCGCCGGGCAGGGCAATGCCCATGCCAATCGCGGCGTGGCGGAACATCCGGAGCAGAAGTACTTGAAATTTTGAAACACACCCGTATGGTCGAACTTGTTGAAGAATAAACAAACTGCCACGAGGAGGAGCCATGGCTCTGTTCAACCGCAAGAACACCGAGAACCGGACCGCCGAGACCGCCACCGCCGTCCTCGCGGCGGACCCGCAGCTCGCCGCGCTGACCGGCGACTACACCATCGACCCGGCGCACAGTGAGATCGGCTTCACCGTGCGGCACGCGATGGTCACCAACATCCGCGGCTCGTTCGCCGACCACGAGGGCACGCTGCGGCTGGACGGCTCCGACCCGTCCCGCTCCAGCGCCTCGATCGACGTCCGGATCGCCAGTGTGGACACCGGCATGAAGGACCGCGACGGCCACCTGGTGAGCGGCGACTTCTTCGACGCCGAGAAGTTCCCCCTGATGACGTTCCGCAGCACGGCCGCCGAGCAGGTGTCCGACGACGTCTACCGCATCACGGGCGACCTCACGATCAAGGACGTCACCCGCCCGCTCAGCATCGACCTGGAGTTCAACGGCTCCGCGACCGACGTCTACGGCTACGAACGCGTCGGCTTCGAGGGCAGCGCCACGATCCTGCGCTCCGACTGGGGCCTGACCTGGAACGCCGCGCTGGAGACCGGTGGCGTCATGGTCAGCGACAAGGTCAAGCTGAACTTCGACATCTCCGCCATCAAGTCCGCCCCGGCGGCCTGACCCCCGCGCGGCTCACCGCACCGCGCAACAGCTGACCGCGCCCGGCCGGGACCCTTCCCCGGCCGGGGCGCGGCGCTGTCCGCCCACGGGAGCGGCGGAGCCGCGGAAGCCGGCGGCGGGGACGCCCCCCGGGCGGCCTCCGGCGGGTTCTAGCGATTCTCGCA
>DOWQ01000121.1 GCA_003519485.1 Streptomyces sp.
AGTTCGGCTACAACAACGACTTCCTGACGCTGCTCGAACTTCCGCGCGAGCGGGGCCGCCAGCTCCTGGTGGCGAACCACGAGTACACCGACGAGGTGCTGATGTTCGCCGGGTACGACCCGGAGAACCCGACCCGCGAGCAGGCCGAGATCGGCTGGGCCGCGCACGGCCTGTCCGTCGTGGTCGTCGGCGAGGACAGCCGCGGCGGCGGGCTCACCCCGGTCGCCCGGCACCGGCTCAACCGCCGCGTCACCGCCACCACCCCGTTCCGGCTGACCGGCCCGGCCGCGGGCGGCGCGCTGCTCCGTACGACCGCCGACGCCGAGGGCACCACGGTGCTCGGCACGCTCAACAACTGCGCGGGCGGCACCACCCCCTGGGGCACGGTGCTGTCGGGCGANNAACGCCGCCTCCGTCACCGACCCCGAGACGGCCGCCCGCCTCAAGCGCTACGGCATGTCCGGCGGCGCCAGCGAGCGCAAGTGGGAGCGGTTCGACGAGCGTTTCGACCTCACCAAGGAGCCCAACGAGGCGAACCGTTTCGGCTGGGTCGTCGAGCTCGACCCGTACGACGCGGACTCGACGCCCCGCAAGCGCACCGCGCTCGGCCGCTTCAAGCACGAGGCGGCGCAGCCCCGGCTGACCGCGGACGGCCGTCCGGTCGTCTACATGGGCGACGACGAGCGGTTCGACTACTTCTACAAGTTCGTCGGTGACAAGCGGATGCAGCGCGGCGACAGCCGGGCCGCCCGCGAACACAACCTCACGCTGCTCGACGAGGGCACGCTGTACGTCGCCAAGCTGACCGGCGACAGCCCGGCCGGCGAGTTCGACGGGGGCGGCGCCCTGCCGGCCGACGGCGAGTTCGACGGCTCCGGTGAGTGGATCAAGCTGGCGTCGGGCGACACCTCGTACGTCGAGGGCATGACCGCCGAGGAGGTGTACGTCTTCACGCGGCTCGCCGCCGACAAGGCGGGCGCCACGAAGATGGACCGGCCGGAGGACGTCGAGCCCAGCCCGCGCACCGGCAAGGTCTATGTCGCGCTGACGAACAACACCGACCGCGGCAAGGCCGGCAAGGCGGGCGCCGACGAGGCCAACCCGCGCAACAGCAACAAGCACGGCCAGGTGCTGGAGCTGACCGAGCGCAGGAACGACCCGGCGGCCGAGCGCTTCGGCTGGCGGCTGTTCCTGGTCTGCGGCGACCCGGAGGACGAGAGCACGTACTTCGCGGGCTTCCCCAAGGACGCGGTCAGCCCGATCTCCTGCCCGGACAACGTCACCTTCGACCCGTACGGCAATCTGTGGATCTCCACGGACGGCAACGCGCTGGGCACCCACGACGGGCTGTTCGGGGTCGCCACCTCCGGCAGCCGTGAGGGCGAGGTGCGGCAGTTCCTGACGGTGCCGACCGGCGCTGAGACCTGCGGACCGGTCGTGCAGGAGAAGCGGGTGCTGGTCGCGGTGCAGCACCCGGGCGAGGTGGACGGCGCGAGCGTCGAGAAGCCTGCCTCCGCCTGGCCGGACGGACCGGGCCGGATGGTGCGCCCGTCGGTCGTCAGCGTCTGGCGGCGGGACGGCGGCAGCATCGGGAACTGATTCCCGCCCTGCCCATGGACGAGCGGCACCGGCGGAACCTGACCGCCGGTGCCGCTCACTGTTCCGAGCCGGCCTGTTCGGCCGCCCGTGGTGGTCGGCGCGGGCTGCACGGTGGGCGCGGGCTGCACGGTCCGCTGCGGTCATCCGTGCTCGGCTGTGTGATCACCTGGGGCCGGCCTGTGCGGTCAGCTGTCCGTGGCCTGTGCGGTCAGCTGCGCACCGCCCGGCTCCCCGCCTCGGCCCGCCCGTCCGAGACGCCTCCGGGGCTTTCACACGCGCGCCCCCGCGGTCCCACGCTCCCGCGCCCTGCGCCCCCAGCCCTCACGCGCGCGNNCCCCGACTCCTCCGCGAGCCGGTTCTCCGCCGTACGGAGCGCGCGGCCCCGGCGGGGCATCCCGGCCCACGGGTCGTCGCCGTGCAGCCGCTCCCCGATGGTCGCCATCGTCCAGCGCCGCGCGCCGAGCCCCGGATCGTCCAGTTCCTCGCGGGCGATGGGGGTCGCGACCGGCGCGCCGGGGAGCGCGCGCACGGCGTACGGTGCCACCGCCGTCTGCGCGTAGGCGTTGCGCTGGATGTCCAGATAGACCCGGCCCCGGCGTTGGGCCTTGCGCTGCTCGGTGGTGAGCCGCTCCGGGTGCCGCTCGGCGAGCAGGTCGCTCGCGCGGCGCGCGAAGGCCCGTACGTCGTCGAAGCCCGTCTGCCGGTCCAGCGGTACGACGGCGTGCAGCCCGCTCGAACCGGTCGTCATCAGCAGCGCGGGCAGTCCGAGCCCGTCCAGCAGCCCGCACACCTGCCGGGCCGCCCAGCGCACGTCCTCGAAGCCGGCGCCCTCCGCCGGGTCGAGGTCGAAGACCAGCCGGTCGGGCCGGTCGGGTCTGTCCGCGCGGGACAGCCAGCGGTGCGGAGTGACGCAGGCCTGGCCGGCGAGGTAGACGAGGGTCGCGGCGTCGTCACAGACGGCGTGCGTCACCGTGCCGCCCTCCTTGGGTACTTCGGCGCGGCGGATCCAGTCCGGGAAGTAGGCCGGGACGTTCTTCTGCACGAGTGCCTTCTTCCCGATGCCGTCGGGGTGCCGGACCATCATCAGCGGCCGGTCGCGCAGCTGCGGCACCATCCGGCGGGCGACCGAGCGGTAGTGCTCGGCGAGGTCCGCCTTGGTGATGCCGTCGTCGGGGAACAGGACTTTGTCCGGGCGGGACAGGTCGATACGCCGCCTGCCGACCCGGATCTGGCGGGTGTCACTCACCCGGAGTGGGTAGCCCCTGCGGCTCGCGGCAAACCCCGCCGGTGACGGCGGGGCCGACGCGGGCCACAGGGGCTTCCCCCGGCGTCACGGGGTGTGCGCCCCGCCCCCGGTGCCGCCGGTCGTGGTGGGCGGCGGGCGGTTGCCGGTCTCCTTGCTCTTCTTGGGCATCAGGCCCAGCAGACCCAGCAGTCCGAGCAGACCCCAGAGGCCGTGACCGCCGCCGCTGTCCTTCTCGTCCTCCTGAGCCTGTACGACCTGGGACTGCGTGACGGTCTGTGCCGTCGGCGCCTCCTGCGTCTGCGCCGCCGCCGCCGGCGATACCAGGAGAATCCCGGTGATCATGGCGGTTCCGACAGGTATGGCGATTCTTCGCATGGCTGGCCTCTCTCGCGTGTCGCGGGTGGGCCGGCCACGGGCGTGCGGCCGGGCTCCATCGCTGCCGGGCGGGAACACCCGGACAGCCACCAGCACAGCACCGGGAGCGGTCCGCCGCCGCGCGAGCGGGCCGTTCGGGTGACGGCCGCCCGTACGCGGCCTCTGCCCGTGCCGTACGGAGAGGCCCGCGCCGGTACGGAGAGGACGCCCGCCGTCAGCGTCCGGCCCTGCAGCCCTCCAGCAGCGCGGTGAGCAGCCCCTGTGCGAACTCCTCGGTCACCGGCTGCCGTCGGACGAGGACCCGGATCCACAGCGCGCCCGCCAGCGCGTCAACGAGCGGCGCGGAGTCGAAGTCGGCGGGCAGCTCGCCGCGGGCCACGGCGCGTTCGAAGAGCGGCTGGTGGCGTACGAAGCGGTCCTCCAGGAAGGAGGTGGCCAGCTCGCGCAGCGGCTGGTGCCGTACGGCGCCGACGAGTGCGGCCTCGATGAGCGCCCGGGAGCGATCGGCGGCCAGTAGGCTCCGCACCCGGTCCGCGAGCGCGGACAGGTCGCCGTGCAGGCTGCCGGTGTCGGGGGCGTCGAAGCGCAGCGCGTTGGACTTCAGCAGGGCGTCCCGCAGCAGCTCGGACTTGGAGCCCCACCACCGGTAGATGGTCGTCTTGTTGACGCCCGCGCGCTGAGCGACGTGCTCGATCGTCAGGTCGTCGTACCCGCATTCGGCGAGCAGGTCGAGCGTCGCCCCGAAGATCTCCGCCTTCCGCCGCGGTCCCGTGTGCCCTGCCGTCATGTCCCGGTGGTCCCGGTCCGGCATCAATGTGTTCCCCCAGCAATTTCGGTCATGGACCCATCAAGGAAACACAACGCAACGTTGGGTTGCAAATCCGGCGCGTCGTGGGCGGCCCGTCCCCGCCCTGCCCTGGGGTGGCCGCACGCTTGCTCCCCGGCAGGGCGCAATAGTCCACATGAGGCACCTCATCGTCCACAGGCGCCGCCCTAGTGTAGTGACTCTTAAATA
>DOWQ01000786.1 GCA_003519485.1 Streptomyces sp.
GCCGCAGCCGCAGCCGCAGCCGTCACCAACGGCCGCAGCCGCGTGCGGCTACTTCGCCGCCGGCCGGTAGACGTCCGGCTCCAGGTAGATGACCCGCGCGATGGGCACGGCCTCCCGGACACGGGCCTCCGCGGCGTCGATGGCGCGGGCGACGTCCGAGGCGGTGTCGTCGTGCTGCACCGCGATCTTGGCGGCGACGAGCAGTTCCTCCGGGCCGAGGTGGAGGGTCCGCATGTGGATGACGCGGGTGACGGTCTCGCCGTCGACGAGCGCCTCGCCGATCTTCTCGACCTCTTCCGTGCCCGCCGCCTCGCCGAGCAGCAGCGACTTGGTCTCCGCCACCAGCACGATCGCGATGACGATCAGCAGCACGCCGATGCACATGGTGCCTACGCCGTCCCAGACGCCGTCGCCGGTGGCCAGCGCGAGGCAGACGCCGGCGAGCGCGAGGATGAGGCCGACGAGCGCCCCCAGGTCCTCCAGCAGCACGACGGGCAGTTCGGGCGCCTTGGCGCGCCGTACGAACTGGACCCAGGTCTGCCGCCCACGGATCTGGTTCGACTCCTGGATCGCCATCCGGAAGGAGAATGCCTCGGCGATGATCGCGAAGACGAGGACACCGACCGGCCAGTACCAGTGGTCGAGCCCGTGCGGGTGTTTGACCTTCTCGTAGCCCTCGTAGAGCGCGAACATGCCACCGACCGTGAACAGCACGATGGAGACGAGAAAGCTGTAGATGTACCGCTCGCGGCCGTAGCCGAACGGATGCTCGGCCGTCGCCTCCCGCTTGGCCTTCTTGCCGCCGACCAGCAGCAGGCCCTGGTTGCCCGAGTCGGCGAGCGAGTGCACGCTCTCCGCGAGCATCGACGACGAGCCACTGAAGACGAACGCCACGAACTTGGCCACCGCGATGGCCAGATTCGCGCACAACGCAGCGACGATCGCCTTGGTTCCGCCTGACGCGCTCATGTGTGCGGGTTGTCCCTTCCTTCGTGCTGCGGCACGGACGCCGCTGTACGGCGGCACATTGTTGCAGCCCCGGCGACCGTGGTCGCGTCAGGCCGCCACACTGGCGCGGAAGACGGTGCCCGCGCCGGCGAGAGCGGCCTGCTCTCCGGCGGGCACATACGCCGACGCACCGGGCTCCAGCGCCAGTTCACGGCCGTCGTCGCCGGTGATCCGGACCGTCCCCGCCGTGCAGAGCAGGATCTGCGGGGTGCCGGCCGCGAGCCGCACCGGTGCCGCGCCCTCGGCCAGGGCGTAGCGGGAGAGCCGGAACTCCTCCGCCGGGGTCTCGTACGCCTCCTCGCCGTCCACCGCCTCGGGGCGGAGGATGCCTGGCGTGGTGGCCTCGAAGCGGGCGACGCGCAGCAGTTCGGGCACGTCGATGTGCTTGGGCGTGAGGCCGCAGCGGAGGACGTTGTCGGAGTTGGCCATGAGTTCGACGCCGAGGCCGTCGAGGTAGGCGTGCGGGACGCCCGCGCCGAGGTACAGCGCCTCGCCGGGCTGGAGCCGTACGTAATTGAGCAGCATGGCCGCGATCACGCCGGGGTCGCCGGGGTAGTGCCGGGCGATCGTGGCATAGGCCGCGTAGGTCTCGCGCAGTGGGCCGGGGGTCTCGCCGAGCCGCTCGGCGGCCTCCGCGGACTGACGTACGGTTTCGGCCATCTCGGCCCGGTCGGCGATCAGGACGGCGGTGAGGACCTCGCGCAGCGCGGCGTCCTCCGGCTCGGCGTGCAGCAGGTCCACGTACGGCTTGAGGGAGTCGACGCCGAGGCCGTCGAGCAGTTCGGCGGTCTCGGCGGGCGGCCGGAAACCGCACAGGCCGTCGAACGGCGTGAGGGCGCAGATGAGTTCGGGCTTGTGGTTGGCGTCCTTGTAGTTGCGGTGCGGCGCGTCGGCCGGCACGCCGCGGCTCTCCTCGTCGGCGAAGCCCGACGCGGCCTGCGCGCGGTCGGGGTGCACCTGGAGGGAGAGCGGCGAGGCCGCCGCGAGCAGCTTGAGCAGGAACGGCAACCGCGGCCCGAAGCGCTCGACCGCCGGCTCGCCCAGCTCGGCCACCGGGTCGGCGGCGATCACCTCGGAGAGCGGCACCGGCCCGGCCGCCCGTTCGAGCCGGGACGGCGCGCCCGGGTGAGCGCCCATCCACAGCTCGGCCTGCGGCTCACCGGTCGGCCGGGTGCCGAGCAGCTCCGGGATGGCGGTGGTGGAACCCCACGCGTAGGGGCGCACGGTGTTGGCGAGGCGGTCCATGGGGTGTTCTCCGACTATGTGTACGAGCCTGCGTGCAAGCCTGACGGTGGGTACGGGGACGGCGTCCGGCCCGCCCACAGGGCGCGCACGGTGTCCCGCGCTCCCCCACCCCTCATGATCGCTCGCCGGAGGCGAGCGCCAGGTAAACGGCGGCGAAATCCGTGATGGCGAGCAGCTCCGCGACGGCTTCCAGCGTGCTTCCCCCGGCAGGCTCGAGCTCGCTGACCGGAGTGTCGCGCCCCAGGGCGAGCTCGCGGGCGGCGGGGGTCGGCGAACCGGCCGTCAGGGCCTGCTCGCGCAAGAGCACCACGCGCGCGTGCAGCGCGGCGGGGTCGTCGACCCGGTCCCGGAAGAAGTCGTCAGGGTCGGCCCCGGCGGCGAAGGCACCGGCCAGCAGGGCGCCGTGCGCCGTGAGCGCCTCGGGCAGCTCGGC
>DOWQ01000712.1:0-1582 GCA_003519485.1 Streptomyces sp.
AGCGTCGTCCCGGTGCGGCCGAGTCCCGACTGGATCTCGTCGGCGATGAACAGCACGCCGGTGCGCCGGGTCAGCTCGCGCACGCCCTCCAGATAGCCGGGGCTGGGGATGCGGACGCCGGCCTCGCCCTGGATCGGCTCGATGAGCACGGCGGCGGTGGTGTCGTCGATCGCCGCTTCGAGGGCCGCCAGGTCGTCGTACGGGACGGTGCGGAAGCCCGGGGTGAAGGGGCCGAAGCCGGTACGGGCGGTGGGGTCGTCGGAGAAGCTGACGATCGTGGTCGTACGGCCGTGGAAGTTGCCGGTGGCGACGATGATCGTCGCCCGGTCCTCTGGGACGCCCTTGGCCTCGTAGGCCCACTTCCTGGCGACCTTGATGGCGCTCTCGACGGCTTCCGCGCCGGTGTTCATCGGCAGCGTCATGTCGAGGCCGGTCAGTTCGGCCAGGCCCTCGGCGAAGCCGGCGAGCCGGTCGTTGTGGAAGGCGCGCGAGGTCAGGGTGACCTGGTCCAGCTGGCGCCGGGCCGCCTCGACGAGGGCGGGGTGGCGGTGGCCGAAGTTGAGGGCGGAGTAGCCGGCGAGCATGTCGAGGTAGCGGCGGCCCTCGACGTCCTCGACCCAGACGCCCTCGGCGCGGGCCACGACGACGGGCAGCGGGTGGTAGTTGTGCGCGACGGTGAGCCCCTCCGCCTCGATGAGGTCGGCCGAGGACCGGTGGGCGGTCGTGACGGGTGCGGTGACGGTCATGCGGGACGGACCTCCTGGGTGCAGCACTTGGCACTTCCGCCGGCCTTGTGCATTTCGGACAGGTCGACGGGGACGGGGGTGTAGCCGCGGTCGGCGAGTTGCTCGATGAGCCCGGCGGCCCGGGGATCGATGACGACATGCCGGCCGTCGGAGACGGAGTTGAGCCCGAACACCTGCGCGTCATCGCGTCCGGCGATGACCGCGTCCGGGTAGAGCTGCCGGAGCACTTCGCGGCTGCCGGGCGAGAAGGCCTCGGGGTAGTAGGCGACGTTCTCGTCGTCGAGGGCGAACAGCGCGGTGTCCAGGTGGTAGAAGTACGGGTCGACGAGGCGNNCGGCGTCGTACGGAATCCGGTGCCGGCCAGCACCTGGCGCCCGACGGGGACGAGGTCGCCCTCGCCCTCGCACACCGACTCCGGCTCGTGGACGTCGAACCCGGCCGCCTTGAACCAGGCGGCGAAGGCGGCGGCCTCGGGCTGCCGCTGCGCGGCGTGGAACCGCGCGCCGAGCACCCGGCCGCCGACGACGACGGCGCCGTTGGCCGCGAACACCATGTCGGGGAGGCCCGGTACCGCTTCGACCGTCTCCACGGTGTGGCCGAGCCGGATGTAGGTGTCGGCCAGAGTCCGCCACTGCTCCAGCGCCCGTGACCTGTCGACCTCGGCGCCTTCGCTCATCCAGGGGTTGATGGCGTACTCGACGCCGAAATATCGCGGTTCGCACATGAGATAGCGGCGCGGGTGTGCGGCAGGCGTGGGCGACACGGGTTTCCTCTCGCCGAGGGCCATACGGGGGTGTCTCAACGGTAGAAAGCCGGGAGCAGCCCCACAACCAGCG
>DOWQ01000712.1:1609-2848 GCA_003519485.1 Streptomyces sp.
GGTTCGGCCCTGATCCGCTCGAGCACTTCCTCGAAGTGGTCGATGTCGGAGGCCCTGATGTGCAGGAGGGCGTCGGCGCCGCCGGTGACGGTCATCGCGG
This sequence comes from Streptomyces sp., assembly GCA_003519485.1. Classification (GTDB taxonomy): domain Bacteria; phylum Actinomycetota; class Actinomycetes; order Streptomycetales; family Streptomycetaceae; genus Streptomyces. The sequence goes on from DOWQ01000712.1 coordinate 1,710, forward strand.
CCACCACCTCCGGGTAGGTGCGGGCGACCTCCGCCAGCCGCCGGGGCGGGGCGGCGCTGTCGCAGTACACCTCGACGTACGCCTCCGTACGCCAGCCGAGCACGCTGGGCCGTACGAGCGTGGTGAAGCCGGTGATCACATCGGCGTCCCGCATCCGGTCGACCCGCCGTTTGACCGCGGCCGGGGAGAGGCCGATCTCCTGGCCGATCTCCACGAAACTGGTCCGGGAATTGGCCACCAGGGCCGAGAGGATCTTGTGGTCGAGGTCGTCGAGGGTGAGTGGCTGGTGCGCCATGGACTGCTGTGTCCCTTTCTGCCGCGCGGGCCGGCGGTGTCCATCACTGCCACGGGCCCGCCGCGTCCGCCACGGTACGCGGAACGGAGCCTCGGCCACGAGGTCCGGCCTGCGAGAACCGGGCCGTGCCCGTCCGCTCCGCCCGCCGTCCGGACGTCGCGGCGGGCGAGCCGGCCCTCCCCCTCAGCCGCGTCCCGCGGGACGGGGCCGGGCGGTGACGGCTGCGGCACGGCCCCGGTGGCGGGGTTCCGGACCGGGCCCGCGTATCCACAGCAGGGCGCCCGCCAGCAGGACGACGCCGGCGAGGAGCCAGGGCAGCGGCCCGGCCGGCAGGACGCCGGCGATCAGCCCGGCGAGGGCGCCGGCCGATTGGAGGGCGAGGGACTGCACGGACAGCGCGGTGGCCCGACCCTTGCCGTTGACGCGGTGGTGCAGCAGGTCGTTCTCGTTGGGGCCGGCCGAGCCGAAGCCGAGGTACACCAGGACGTAGCCGGCGGCTGCGGTGGCCAGGGCGGCCGGCCCGCCGCCGAGCACGGTCACCCCGAGCAGCAGCAGTCCCGCCGCGCTCGTCCCGAGTCTCGCCAGGACGGCCCGCTCGCCACTGCCCGTCAGCCGTGCTACCAGCGGAGCCAGATGGCTGCCGAGGGCCGTACAGAGGAAACCGGCGCAGGCGAGGGCCGCGAAGAGGGCCGCGCCCGTCTCGGGGGCACCGGTCAGCCCGGCGGCGCGCTTCGGTGCCAGCAGCTCGATGGTGACCAGGGCCGCGCCGGCCGCGCCGGCGGTCAGCAGCACGCGGCGGACCAACGATTCCCGCGCTCCCAGCCGCAGCCCGCCCAGCACGGTT
>DOWQ01000037.1:0-152 GCA_003519485.1 Streptomyces sp.
GGCGAGCGCCTCGCGGGCGCGCACCCGCGTGTAGGCGCGGTCGGCGTTCATCGGGTCCTCCCACGGCACGAGTCCCCACGCCGCGCAGGCCTGCTCGGTCGTCGTGCGCGGCAGGTGGAGGAGCGGCCGGACGAAGGGGACCCCCTCCCGGA
>DOWQ01000037.1:235-13908 GCA_003519485.1 Streptomyces sp.
AGGGCGGCGTACCGGGCCTCGCGGGCCGCGGCCTCGAGCCCGCCACCCGAGGAGGTGACGACGGCCTGGACGATGGCGACCGGGGCCAGCCCGACCTCGCCGCACTGCTGGGCCGCGAGGAGGGCGGTGTCGGCGGAGCCGGCCTGCAGCCCGTGGTCGACGACGATCGCGCCGACGGTGACGTCGTGGGCCGGGCCCTCGGCAGCGAGCGCGCCGGCGAGCGCGAGGGAGTCGGTCCCCCCGCTCACCGCGGCGAGCGCCAGCGAGCCCGGGGGCAACCCCTCGAGGACGGCGCGGACCCCCCTTCGGCAGTCCGCCTGCGCGGGGTGGCCGGCGCCCACCTCAGCCGTGCACCCGACGCACCCACGTGGTCGGGTCGGTGATCTCGCGGGCGGTCGGCAGCGTCTCGGGCGAGGTCCAGACCGCGTTGAACCCGTCGACGCCGACGACCTCCTGGACGGTGCGCACGAAGGTCGCGCCGTCGCGGTACTGGCGCATCTTGGCCTCGAGGCCGAGGAGGCGGCGCAGCAGGCGGTCGACCGCCCCGGCGCCCTTGCGGCGCTGGCTGAACCGGGCGCGGATCTCCGCCACGCTCGGGACGTGGGCCGGCCCGACGTCGTCCATGACGACGTCGGCGTGGCCCTCGAGCAGCGACATGACGGCGGTGACCTCGGCGAGGCGCTCGCGCTGCTCGGGGGTGATGACGAGCTCGGCGAGCCCCTGCCCCTCGCCGCTGAAGACCTTGGGCAGCTGGCTGGTCACCTGCTCGAAGCGCGAGCGCAGCGCCTCCGAGTCGGGCATGAGCTCGGTCGCGAGCCCCTGCGCGCTGGTGATGAGGTGCTCGCGCAGCCACGGGACAGCGGTGAACTGCACGCGGTGGGTCTCCTCGTGGAGGCAAACCCAGAGGCGGAAGTCGCGGGGTTTCACCGCCAGCTCGCGCTCGGTCGTCACGATGTTGGGCGCGACGAGCAGGAGGGCCGGGGTGCCGCCCGGCGCGATGTCGTACTGGCCGAGCACCTTGGTCGAGAGGAAGGCGAGCATGCCGCCGGCCTCCGCGCCGGTGAGCTTGGAGCCGACCGCCTGGGCCGGTCCCCACGGCTCCCGGTCGCGACGCCTGGCCGCGGCCTCGAGCGCGGGGGTGAGCATCGCGGCCATCGAGTCGGCGTTGACCTCGATCCACGTGGGGCGGTCCACGACGAGCGGCGCGGGTGCGTCACCCGGCGCGTGCATCCGCGACGTCGCCGCGACCGGGGCGACGGCCGCGTCGGCGTGCTCGTGGATCTCACCGACGATCTCGGCGGCCTCGTCATGGCTGACGTCAGGGCCGGGCGGCACGAGCCGGGCACCGGCGGTCTTGGCGAACTTCCAGTCGACGTATTGCGTCACGCGCTCATCCTCACAGTCCGGGGCCCGTCAGCGACAGCCGCAGGCGGTGATGTCGGCGACCACGCGGTCCAACGCGGCCCGCGCGCCGAGGGTGCCCGTCGTCGACGGGACCCGGTCGGCGACGACCACGTAGGTGAGCAGCCGGCCCTCGGCGGTCGTCGTCGTGCCCGCGAGCGCCGAGGTGCCCGTGAGCGTGCCGGTCTTGGCGCGGGCGACGCCGGCGGCCGAACGGGTGTCGTCGGTGTGGAAGCGGTCGTGCAGGGTCCCCGTGAGGCCCGCGACCGGCAGCTCGGAGAGGACCTGGGTCATCGTCGTGGCCGACCCGGTGATCCCCAGCTGCATGACGTCGGAGATGACGCGGGCCGGGACGACCTGGCCGGAGGAGAGCCCGCAGCTGTCCTTGAGCCTCACCCCCGTGAGGTCGACGCCGGCGCCCTCGAGGGTCGACTGCACCCAGCCGGCGACCTGCGCGAAGGAGGCGCCGGCGCCGTCGGCGACGGCGGTCTGGCGGGCGACGTTCTCGGTGAGGGCGTTGTCGCTGTCGTCGAGCGCGAGCGCGAGCACGTCGCCGAGCGGCGCGGAGTCGACCGCGCCGAGCGCCTCGGCGCCCTGGGGCGCGGGCCGGCGCCAGGTGCTCGCCGAGTCGTCGACGGAGACCTTGACCCCTTCGGCCTTGAGCGCCTTGGCGAAGGCGGTGAGCACCGAGCGCTCCGGGTATCGCGGTGAGGCACGGAAGGGGATCGGGCGCTCCCCCGCCAGCCCGATCATCGTCACGCCCTGCGTGTAGCCGGCGGCGACGTCGGCCATGTCCCAGGTCGGTGCGTAGCGCTCGCCGGCCGCGTACGTGGCGTCGAGGCGAAGGGTGTGGCGCTGCGCCCCCTTCGTCCCGAGCGAGGCGGCCACCTCCTCGGCGAGGTCGGCCAGACCCGCCCGGCCCTCGACCTGGGTCGGGTCGCCGTGGCCGGGCGCGAGCATCGTGTCGCCCGAGGCCACGAGGACGAGCTCGTCGCCCTCGCCCTGCACGACCTCGGTCGTCATGACGCGGCTGAGGTCGGCGCGCTCGGCGACCGCTGCGGCCGTGAGCAGCTTGGCCGTCGAGGCCGGGGTCTGCGCCCGGTCCTCGCCGCGGGCCAGCAGCACCTCGTCGGTGAGGGCGTCGCGCACGACGATGCCGACGCGGGAGCCGAGGGCCTGGTCCTCGAGGTCGGACCGCAGGGCCGTGGCCAGCCCACCCTCGGTGGGGGCGGGCGCCTCGGTGGAGGCGGGGGGCAGGACGGGGTCGACGTCGACCGGCTCGGGGGCCTGCTGCGACACCGGCTCGTCGATCGTGAGGACACCGGGCACCCGGTCGTAGGCATCGGCGGCGCCGTACCCGACGACGAGTGCTGCGACGGAGGTCACGGCGATCAGAGTGCGTCGCACGCGCGGCCCCCTGCGGTGTTGTGGCTGTGGTGGTGGAACACTGGGGCCGAGAATAGTTCACCCATCACGGACAAGAGGTACACCTGTGGAGTTCGACGTCACCATCGAGATCCCGAAGGGTTCGCGGAACAAGTACGAGGTGGACCACGAGACCGGTCGTATCCGCCTGGACCGTCGACTCTTCACCTCGACCAGCTACCCGGCCGACTACGGCTTCGTGGAGAACACCCTCGGCGAGGACGGTGACCCGCTGGACGCGCTCGTCATCCTCGACGAGCCGACCTTCCCCGGCTGTCTGATCAAGTGCCGCGCGATCGGCATGTTCCGGATGACCGACGAGGCGGGCGGCGACGACAAGCTGCTGTGCGTACCGGCGTCCGACCCGCGCGTCGAGCACCTGCGCGACATCCACCACGTGTCGGAGTTCGACCGGCTGGAGATCCAGCACTTCTTCGAGGTCTACAAGGACCTGGAGCCCGGCAAGTCCGTCGAGGGCGCCAACTGGGTGGGCCGCACCGAGGCCGAGGCCGAGGTGGAGGCGTCCGTCAAGCGGCTCGAGGCCTCCGGCGGCAAGCACTGAAGCAGTACCGGGCGCGGGCACTGGACCGAGGCGGGCACTGAGCCGGCACTGACCGGTTCGGCGGCCCGGACCCGCGGCCGCCCTCTCGGCGGTCCGAGAGGCCTGCGACCGGCCCCGCACGGGCGGGCGGCGCACCCTGTAGGGGGATGTGCCGTCCGCCCGTTCCCGTATACCCAGGGCGGGCGTCCGGAGCGTGGATACGGCATCGTTGCCAGTACGGACCCCGATCGGCCGACGAGGAGGAGCGGAACGACGTGGTGGCGGACCCGAAGCGGCACGGCGACACGCCGGATGCGGAGAGCGCGGAGGACCGCAAACCGCAGTCGGACGAGGTCCGCAGCGCCTTCACGCCACCGCTCGGCGTGCCGCTCCCGGCGCCGCCGGAGGAGGAGCACCCGACCTCGGAGTTCGCCCTGCCCAGCGGGCTGGCGGCGGACGCCGGGCAGCAGTCCGAGTCGGAGGGCTCGGCGTTCACGCTCCCGGGCGGGCAGCAGCGGGAGCGGGAGGGCCGCCGGTACTCCGGCAACTTCCCGGCCTTCACCCCGCCGGAGGGCATCCCGGTCATCCGGCTGTCGAAGGAACAGCCGTGGCAGGACCGGATGCGCACCATGCTGCGGATGCCGGTCGGCGACCGGCCGGTGCCGGAGCGGGCGGAGCGGCACGAGGACGACAGCGGGCCGGCGGTGCCGCGCGTGCTCGACCTCACACTCCGTATCGGCGAGCTGCTGCTGGCAGGCGGCGAGGGCGCGGAGGATGTCGAGGCGGCCATGTTCGGCGTCGCACACGCGTACGGCCTGGACCGCTGCGAGCCGACGGTCACCTTCACCCTGCTGTCGGTCACCTACCAGCCGTCGCTGGTCGACGATCCGGTGTCGGCCACCCGGACCGTGCGCCGCCGCGGCACCGACTACACCCGGCTGTCGGCCGTCTTCCAGCTCGTGGACGACATCACCTCGGACGACGTCGAGGTCACGCTGGAGGAGTCGTACCGGCGGCTGGCCGACATCCGCCGGAACCGCCACCCGTTCCCGGGCTGGGCGCTCACGGTGGCAGGCGGCTCGCTCTCCGGCGCGGCGAGCATGCTCGTCGGCGGCGGCTGGCTGGTCTTCATCGCGGCCGCGATCGGCGCGATGCTCGGCGACCGGCTGGCCTGGCTGGCCTCGGGGCGCGGGCTGCCGGAGTTCTACCAGTTCGTGGCCGCCGCGATGCCGCCCGCCGCGATGGGCGTGACGCTCGTGCTGGTGCACGCCGACGTGCGTCCGTCGGCCGTGATCACCGGTGGGCTGTTCGCGCTGATCCCGGGGCGGGCCCTGGTGGCGAGCGTGCAGGACGGGCTGACGGGCTACTACATCACCGCCTCCGCCCGGCTCCTGGAGGTCTGTTTCCTGATCGTCGGCATCGTGGTCGGCGTGCTGCTGGTGCTGGTCGTCGGGGTGGAGCTCGGTGCCAACCTCAGCCCCGACGAGCGGCTGGCAAGCGATCCCCGTCCGGTGATCCAGACGTTCGCCGCGATGATGCTCGCGCTGGCCTTCTGCGTACTGCTCCAGCAGGAACGATCCACCGTGCTGGCCGCCACCCTCAACGGCGGCGTCGCCTGGGTCGTCTACGGAGCGCTGCACGACGTCGGCGGGATCTCGCCGGTGATGTCCACCGCCGTGGCGGCCGGCCTGGTCGGTCTCTTCGGACAGCTGTTCTCCCGCTACCGGTACGCGTCGGCGCTGCCGTACGTCACCGCGGCCATCGGGCCGCTGCTGCCGGGCAGCGCGACCTACTTCGGGCTGCTCGGCATCGCGCAGGGCGATCTCGACACGGGGTTCGCCTCGCTGTCGAAGGCCGTGGCGCTGGCCTTGGCGATCGCGATCGGGGTGAACCTCGGTGGCGAGCTGGCCCGGCTGTTCATCAAGGTGCCGGGCGCGGACATCGAGACCGGCGAACGCCGGGCGGCGAAGCGCACCCGCGGCTTCTGACGGTCGCCGGGCCGCCCGCCCCCGGGGCCGATGCCCGATGGGGCCGCTGCCCGGGGGACCGATGCCCGGACCCGTACCGTCTGCCGACCGCTCACCGCCGCCCGGCGGTCAGCGCTTGCCGTCAGCGCTTGGCGTGCCGGCCGCGCTGCGGGGGCTCCGGCTGGTGGCCGCCCGGCTGCCCGGGGCCGTCCGACGGCTGCGCGGGGCCGGCCGCCGCCGCCTGCTTGGACTGCCTGCGGGCCCGGAGGAACTCGATGATGATCGGCAGCACCGAGAGCAGGACGATCAGGATCAGTATCGTCTCGACGTGCTGGTGCACGAAGTCGATCTGCCCGAGGAAGTAGCCCAGGACGGTGACCCCGGCGCCCCACAGCACGCCGCCGATGACGTTGAACGTGATGAACGAGCGGTAGTTCATCCGGCTCACACCGGCGATGATCGGCGTGAAGGTGCGCACGACGGGCACGAAGCGGGCGAGCACCAGCGACTTGGGGCCGTACTTCTCGAAGAACTCGTGCGCCTTCTCGATGTTCTCCTGCTTGAAGAGCCGGGAGTCGGGCCGTTTGAACAGCGCGGGCCCGACCTTCCGCCCGAAGAGATAGCCGACCTGGTCGCCGAGGATCGCCGCCACCACGATCAGCAGGCACACCAGCCACAGCGGGTAGTGCAGATACTGGTCGGTGGCGACCAGCAGTCCGGTGGTGAAGAGAAGTGAGTCACCGGGCAGGAAGAAGCCGATGAGCAGCCCCGACTCGGCGAAGACGATCGTCAGGATGCCGATCAGGCCGAACGCCTGGATCAGATAATCCGGGTCCAGCCAGCTGGGGCCGAGCGCGAGGGTGGTCACGGGAAGACAGGCTCCTGAATCGAGGCGCAGGCTCAAGCGGGGCCCGGGCACAGGTGGAGAGGGATGGCTGTTCGAGCCACCCAAGTTATCAACGTGGCCCGGCGCCCACGGGTTCCGGAGTACGGGAGGCCGCCCCCGGCGGTCCGGGCGGCTCCGGCCGGGGCCACCGGCGGACGCTGCCGGACGAGGCCGCGACCGGACGCGACCGCTGCCGTACGACCGGCCCCGGACAGCCCCGGTTCAGTCCCGGTCCTGCCCGGCGAACGGGTTCTCCACCCCGTCGGGCAGCACGTCGACCGACCGTTCGCCCTCCCCGGCCATGACGTACGCCCCGCCCTCCAGCCGGGCGATCAGCCCGCGCGTCCACTCCGCGCCGCTGTCGGCGACGTGCACCCAGAGCCGCATGATCTCGCCGATGTGGCCCCACTCCTCCGGCGCGGCCTGCGGCGTCCAGTGCTTGTCGACCTCGTCGCGCCGGCCCTCCAGCGCCACCACCCGCTGCCGGAGCAGCGAGATCGCCTCGGCCCGCGGCAGATCGACGATGAAGCCGACCCCGGCCGTCAGCAGGTCGATCTTCTGGTCATGCCGGACGAGGGACTCCCGCAGCAGCGACAGATACTCGCGCTCGCCCTCGGCGGTCAGCTCGTACTCCGTGCGCGGCGGGCCGCCGGCGGTGCTCGGCGCGATGTCGTGGGCGATCAGCAGCTCCTGCTTGGCCATCTGCTTGAGCGCGTGGTAGATCGAACCGGGCTTCACATTGGACCACTCGTGGGCGCCCCAGAACTCGAGGTCGTTGCGCACCTGGTAACCGTGCGCCCGGCCGTGCTGGCGGACGGCGCCCAGCACCAGAAGTCGCGTCGCTGACATCGGCTGTGTCTCCCTCCCGGCAGCGCCTCGTACGAGGTCACCCTATGTCGGGGAAGCCACGGCCGACGCCCTCTGGTCAAGTTTGACGAGAGGGCGGTCGGCGGCGAGCGGGCAGCGGGTCAGCCGGTGTGCCCGCCCGCGCCGCCGCCGGCCGCGGCCTCCAGCTCGACCAGCTCGAACGCGGTCCGCCCGTCGAGGGACTCACGCACGATGTCGGCGTGGCCGGCGTGCCGCGCCACTTCCTGGATCAGGGTCAGCACCATCCAGCGCATCGACCGCTTGGCGCCCGGCGGGAACCACGGCGCCTCCGGCAGCGCGAAGGGCGCGTCGAAGTCGGGCAGCGACCGGACGAACTCCTCGGTGCGGCGGGCCGTCCCCCGCCACTCGGCCAGCTTGGCCGCGACGGTCTCCTCCCCCACCAGCCGGAAGCTCTCGGGCCAGTTCGACGCGTCGCGCTGCTGCGAGTACGGCAGCCCCTGGGCGGTCCGCACCCAGCCGTCCTCGACCTCCACCAGATGCTTGAGCAGGCCGGACAGCGACAGCTCGCTCGCGCTGGGCTTCCGCGCGGCCTCCTCCTCCGTCAGGCCGAAGAGGCTGCGCCGCACACCGCCGCGCTGCGCCTCCAGGTACGCGAGCAGGGCCCCCCGCTCGTCGCCGTGGTATTCCGCGTTCACAAGAGTGGGCATGGGATCCGCCTTGTCCTCCAGGTGGCCGGCGCCTTCCGCCGACCGACAACTGCCACGCTACGGCGGCTTGCGGTCAGTTTCTGTCCGCAACTCCACCCCGGGGCGCGAAAAGGCCCGGAGGCCGGTATCGGCTCGGCTCCGGGCCTGGCCGGGAGGGTCGGCGACGGCGGTCGGACGTGTGTGCGGCGGTGCGGCGGTGCGGCCGTCAGAACGGGAAGACGCTGCGGCCGTGCTGGATCGAGATCCACTTCTGGGTGGTGAAGGAATCCACCATGGCCTCGCCGTTGAGCCGGCCGACACCCGAGTGCTTCTCACCGCCGAAGGGCACGATCGGCTCGTCGTGGACGGTGCCGTCGTTGATGTGGATCATGCCGGTCTCGATCCGCTGGGCGATCCGCACGCCGCGCTCGACGTTCCCGGTGTGCACCGCGCCGCTGAGTCCGTACGGAGAGTCGTTCGCGATCCGTACGGCCTCGTCCTCGCCGTCGAAGGACTGCAGGATCGCGACCGGGCCGAAGATCTCCTGCTGGCAAAGGGCCTCCGCGTCCGCCGGCACGCCGGTGAGGACGGACGGGGAGACGAGGTTGCCGTCGGCCGAGCCGTGCACGAGGGCGGTCGCGCCGGCCTCGACGGTACGGTCCACGAGCGCCGTCACGGCCTCGGCCTGGGAGGAGTTGATGAGCGGGCCGAGGTGCGTCTCCGGGTCCGCCGGGTCGCCGACCCGCAGGGTCCGGACCTTGGCGACGAACTTCTCGGTGAACTCGCGCTCCACGCTGCGGTCGAGCAGCACCCGGTTGGCGGCCATGCAGACCTGGCCCTGGTGCACGAAGCGGCTGAAGACCGCGGCGTCGACGGCGTAGTCGACATCGGCGTCGTCCAGCACGATGAGGGCGCTGTTGCCGCCCAGCTCGAGAATCGCGCGCTTGAAGAGCGAGGCGGCGACGGTGGCGACATGGCGGCCGACCCGGTCCGAACCGGTGAACGAGATCACGCGCGGCACGGGGTGCTCGATGAAGGCGTCGCCTATCTCGGCTATGTCGGTCACGACGACATTCAGCAGCCCGGGCGGCAGCCCCGCGTCCTCGAAGACCTTGGCGACCAGCGTGCCGCCGACGACCGGCGTGTTCTGGTGCGGCTTGAGGACGACGCCGTTGCCGAGGGCGAGGGCCGGCGCGACGGACTTGATGGACAGCAGGAACGGGAAGTTGAACGGGCTGATGACCCCGACCACGCCGACCGGGATCCGGTAGACGCGGTTCTCCTTGCCGTCGATCGGCGACGGGATGATCCGGCCCTCGGGGCGGAGCGACAGCTGGATCGCCTCGCGCAGGAACTCCTTGGCGAGGTGCAGCTCGAAGCCGGCCTTCAGCCAGGTGCCGCCGAGCTCGGCGACGATCGCCTCACTGATCTCCTGCTCGCGGTCCTCGATGATCCGCAGCGCCCGTTCGAAGACGAGCCGGCGCGTGTACGGATTGGTGGCCGCCCACCCGGGCTGGGCGCGCTCGGCGGCGCGGTACGCCTCGTCCACCTCGCCGGCGGTGGCGATGGTGATCGCGGCCAGCTTGTCCCCGCTGTAGGGATTGAAATCGATGATGTCCCAGGAGCCGGTGCCGGCTTTCCACTCACCGTCGATGTACTGATGGGCCAACTCTGTGAAGTAGGACATGCCACCCCTGTCTGGAGACCGGAGCGCCGGAGGAGACGCCCGCGGAGGGTTCGGGCTCCTGATGGCACATCATCCTAGTGACACATCAGTCATCCTGGAGGATCTTCGCCATCAGATCGCGGCTCCGGACGGGGGTCAGGCTGTCCGCGTGCAGCCGGTCCATCACCCGCTGGTAGTGCGCGACGTCCTCGGCCTTGTCGAGGTAGAGGGCGCTGGTCAGCTGCTCCAGGTAGACGACGTCCGGCAGGTCCGACTCCGGGAACCGCAGCATCGAGAAGGCACCGCTCTCGCCCGCGTGTCCGCCGAACGCGAACGGCATGACCTGCAGCGTGAGCCGGGGGTGCTCGGAGATCTCGATGAGATGCCGCAGCTGGCCCCGCATGACCTCGTGTCCGCCGTACGGCCGGTGCAGCGCGGCCTCGTCCAGGACGACGTGGAAGTCCGGCCCGCACTCCGCGACCAGCATCTTCTGGCGCTCCATGCGCAGCGCGACCCGCTTGTCGATCTCGACCGGGGTGGCGTCGGGCTGGCCCCGGGTGACGACGGCGTGGACGTAACCCTCGGTCTGCAGCAGCCCGTGCACGAACTGCACCTCGTAGCTGCGGATGTAGGAGGCCGCGCCCTCCAGGCCGACATAGGTCTGGAACCAGCCGGGCAGCACATCGCCGTAACTGTGCCACCAGCCGGCGACATTGGCCGCCCGGGCCAGTCCGAGCAGCGCGTCCCGCTCCGCCGCGTCGCTGACTCCGTAGAGCGTCAACAGGTCCGCGACGTCACGCGCCTTGAAGCTCACCCGGCCCAACTCCATACGGCTGATCTTCGATTCGGACGCGCGGATGGAGTAGCCCGCGGCTTCCCGTGACACGCCCCGGGATTCCCGGAGGCGCCTGAGCTGCGAGCCGAGCAGGATACGGCGCACCATCGAGCCACCAGATCCTCCCGACCCTTCCGTTCCACTTCTCGGCTGCCCTGTGCTCATTCCCGACTGCCTGTCTCCGTTGGTGATGCACTGCGAACCGTCAACAGGACCGAAGTGTGCCACCTTCGGGCTCCGTTGCGTGCCCGTCCGGTTACACAGAAGAGATATGAGCCATAAGGCAGCGCGGGAGACCCCCGGAAGAATTGGCGGCGAACCCCCCGTGGGTACGTAAGTCAGACACGTGCACGTGCATCTGCTCTTGCATCTGCCGTACGCATTGGGAACCATGGGGCCTGCACAACAGCACGGTTGCCTTGACCGATACCACTGGGCCAGGAGTGCCTCGCATGGGGACCGAAGGATCGACCATGCTCGAGCCGTTACGGCGGGAGCTCCCACCCATCGGCCCTGAAGCAGCCGCGAGTTCCGCCTCGTGCTCCCTCGCGCCGCATTACGAATCCGTTGGCGGAGCGCGCCGGTTCACCCGGTCCGCACTGACGGGCTGGGAGCTGGACGAGCAATTCGACACGGTGGCGCTGGTCGTCTCCGAACTGGTCACGAACGCCCTGCGGCACGCGCTGCCCGCCGAGCCCTGCACCCCGTCGATCAGACCGGCGCCCGGCCGCGAGCCGGCCGTACGGCTGCACCTGATGCGCTGGACCTCCCGGCTGGTCTGCGCCGTACGGGACCCGAGCGACGAGTCGCCGGTCGCCAGGGCGCACACGGCGGAGGACCCGGACTGCACGGGAGAGTCGGGCCGCGGGCTCCATCTCGTGGAGGCGTTCAGCGACAACTGGGGCTGGCACCCGCTCGCGGGGACGCTGCACGGGAAGGTCGTCTGGGCGCTGTTCCGGCTGCCGGACTGACCGAACCGCCTTGCCCCACCGCCCACGACCGGGACCCCGGGAGCCCGGGACCCGGGACCAGGATGCGGGGCCTGACCGGCGCGGGCCGAGGCTGAACCGGCCCGTCGGCCGGTGTTCCGGCGGGCGCCGGAACCGGCCGCCGCGGCCCGGTCAGTCCCTGATCAGATGGTCGAATTCGCCGTCCTTGACCCCGAGCAGCATGGCCTCGACCTCGGCCGGCGTATAGATGAGCGCCGGGCCCTCCGGATGCCGTGAGTTGCGTACCGCCACGCCGCCGCCCGGCAGCTTCGCGAACTCCACGCAGGCACCCTGGGAATTGCTGTGCCTGCTCTTCTGCCACCGGACCCCGTGAAGATCCGTGGCCGCCATGCCGTTGTACGCGTGGTGCACAGGACACTCCCGGTTTAGCGCTGGCGGTATCCCCGCCGCACGTGGGGGGATGTCGGCTGCCCGGATCATAACCGCGTTTCACATGCCGCTGCATGGGCGGATGCACGTGCACCCGGTGTGTCCGCACCACTCCGTACTGTTCCCGGAGAGCCGCGATTCACCGGTTTATTTACTCGGAAACGGCAACAGCGCCATCTCCCGGGCGGTTTTCACGGCACGCGCCAACTGCCGTTGCTGCTGGGCAGTGACATGCGTCACTCGGCGACTACGGATCTTGCCCCGGTCGGAGATGAACNNAATTTCCCGGTTTTTCGCTTCGGCGGGCCATGCGGAAGCCTTTCATCGATTGTGGCGGGGGCTCCGCGGAACGCCTTCGGGGCGCACCCGGGCATCCGTCGCGGAGAGCGGGGAGTTATGGACCGACGGTCACCCGACGCCGTGCCGAACGGGGTCGAGCAAGCCGTCGAATGCGGGCGGAAGCCGTTCCCAGGCCGTCCGCCCGCCCAGGTATTCGGCGTCCGTCAGCACACAGGATTCGAGCAGCGCGGACAGCCCTTCCCGGTCGAGCCCGGGCGAGGTGAAGACCAGGTGCTGGCAGCGGTCCCCGTGCTCCGGGTGCCAGTCGAGAGCCGCGGCTGCGCGGCGCACCGGCGGCACCAACTCCCAGGCCGCGTCCGGCAGGGAGGCCAGCCAGGGCCCGGCGCTCTCCACGCACAGGGCACCGCCCGCGGCGTCCCAGGAGAGCAGGGTGTCCGGCCGGTCCGCGAGCCAGAACCGGCCCCGGCTGCGGGCGGCCGCGCAGGAGAGGTCCTCCAGGGCCGCGTACAGCCGCTCGGGATGGAACGGACGGGTCCGGTGCCAGACGAGGGTCGAGACGCCATGTGCGTCGGCGTCCTGCGGCAGCAGCGCGCACGCCGGGTGCTGCCGGGCTCCGGCCGCCTCGACATCGAAGCCCTCGAACACCACGGAGGCCAGCTCCACCGAGTCCATCGCCACGAGACGGGCTGTCGGGTGGAGTTGGTCGAGCAGCGCGAGATCCGCCGGGTCCGGCTCGTCCTCCCCCTCCGGGGCGAGGACGAGGACGGGCGGGTACTCGATCTGACGGGCCCAGGTGTCGGCGACGGTGCGCCGGTCACCGGCGGCGGCCGCGAGCCCGGCCTCGGCCAGGTCGTCGCCGCAGCCGAGATACGGCAGCAGGAGTTCCGGGTCCACGACGGTGAGCACCCCGGTCAGCCGCAGGGAGTCACCGCTGAGGGCGGCGACCACCTCGGCCATGGCCTGCGGCTCGACGGAGTCCCAGAGTTCGACGACGGCGAGCGCGCAGCCGCCGGCCGCCGCGAGACGCTCCAGTTCGGGCACCAGATCCTCCCGCAGCGCGCAGCAGGCACAGTCGTTCACCAGCGGAGCATCCCCGGTGCCGAGCGTGCCTCCGCTGTCCCGGACCGTCCGCCGCACGGTGCCCTCGGCGGCCGTCGAATGGTCGTGATGAAGCGCGACGCTGCCGGGCACGCTGCCGAGCAGCCGGTCCACGGCGGCCCGGCGCGCGTCGGAGTGGAGGCCGCCGACCAGGACCACCGGCAGCCGGCCTGGCTCCGCCCGCCCCCTCATCGGCCGGTCTCGCGGCTGCCGTAGCGGCGTTCGAACCGCTCGACCCGGCCAGCGGTGTCGAGCACCCGCGCGGTGCCGGTGTAGAAGGGGTGGCTCGCCGACGATATCTCCACGTCGATGACGGGATAGGTGCTTCCGTCCTCCCACTCGACCGACTGCGCGCTGGTGGCCGTCGACCGGGTGAGAAAGGCGAAGCCTGCCGCGCGGTCGCGGAACACGACGGGGCCGTAGGGGGGATGAATTCCGGGCTTCATGGGGGCTGCTCCTCTGTTTCCGGTGTTCCGGTGCTCCGGTTGTTTCAGGTGCTCCGGACTTCTCCGGGTCCCGGTGTCCGGGATTCCGGCCGGGTCTGCGGGATCTGTCGGGTCTGCCGTCTTCGCTCTCAGCGCTCTTCGCGGAAGAGGACATGGCGGCGGAGGACCGGGTCGTACTTGCGCAACTGCAGCCGGTCGGGGTCGTTGCGGCGGTT
>DOWQ01000246.1 GCA_003519485.1 Streptomyces sp.
CATGATCGAGCTGGCGATCAGCGGGATCGACTCCACCGTGCCGGTGACGTCGCGCAGCGCGTACAGCTTCTTGTCGGCCGGGGCCAGCCCGTCGCCCGCCGCGCAGATGACCGAGCCCACGTCCCGCAGGACGTCCAGCATCTCNNCCGGAGAGCTGCGGCACGGCCGCGCCGCAGGCGGCGACGAGCGGCGCGAGGGGCAGCGTGATCTTGTCGCCCACGCCGCCCGTGGAGTGCTTGTCGGCGGTCGGCCGCGGCAGCGAGGAGAAGTCCATCCGCTCGCCGGAGGCGATCATCGCGGCGGTCCAGCGGGCGATCTCGGCCCGGTCCATGCCATTGAGCAGGATCGCCATGGCGAGCGCGGACATCTGCTCGTGGGCGACCTCGCCGCGCGTATAGGCGTCGATCACCCAGTCGATCTGGCCGTCGCTGAGCCGGCCGCGGTCACGCTTCGTACGGATCACGGAGATGGCGTCCATCAGATCATCCCTTGCGCTGGGCGGTTGAGGTCATCGGGGCCGAAGGCGTCGGGCAGCAGTTCGCTCATCGGGCGGACACCGGAGCCGGTGTCCACCAGCAGGCCGGACCCGCCGTGCTCCCACAGCAGCTGGCGGCAGCGGCCGCAGGGCATGAGCCGCTCGCCGTCCCGGCCGCAGCAGGTGAAGGCGGTGAGCCGGCCGCCGCCGGTGGCGGCGAGCTCCGAGACGAGGCCGCACTCGGCGCACAGGGCGACGCCGTAGGCCGCGTTCTCGACGTTGCAACCGGTCACGGTGCGGCCGTCG
Organism: Streptomyces sp.; assembly: GCA_003519485.1. Lineage (GTDB taxonomy): Bacteria > Actinomycetota > Actinomycetes > Streptomycetales > Streptomycetaceae > Streptomyces. The sequence continues at coordinate 782 of DOWQ01000246.1, forward strand.
TCCACCAGGGCGGCGGCCCCCACCGGGAAGTTCGAATACGGGGCGTAGGCCCGGGACATGACCTCCCGGGCCAGGCCGCGCAGGGCCTCCCAGTCGGGCGGGGCCGTCACTGCCCCTGCCCCTTCCGGTACGGATCGCCGATGGCCTTGGGCACCCGCAGCCGCTGGGCGGCGAGGGCGAGCACCAGCAGGGTGGCCACGTACGGGGTCGCGTCGACGAACTCGCGCGGCACCGTGTCGGTGAAGGCGTACCAGAGGACCAGCAGGACGGCCACCACCGCGCTGACCGCCGCGGCCCGGCGGCTGCCGGCCCGGAGCTTCCACAGCGCGACGCCGGCCACCAGCACCGCCGCGAACAGCAGCAGCGCGTGGACGGTGTCGCCGCCGCCGCGCAGCTGGATGGAGTCCATGTAGCCGAACAGCCCGGCGCCCATCGCGACGCCGCCCGGCCGCCAGTTGCCGAAGATCATCGTGGCGAGACCGATGTAGCCGCGGCCGCCCGTCTGGCCGTCGGAGTACATGTGCACCCCGATGGCCAGGAACGCGCCGCCGAGGCCGGCCAGGCCGCCGGAGACCAGCAGCGCCGCGTACTTGTACCGGTAGACGTTGACGCCCAGCGACTCGGCGGCGACGGGGTTCTCACCGCAGGAGCGCAGCCGCAGCCCGAAGGAGGACCGCCACAGCGCGAAGAAGGTGCCGATGAAGAGGCCGACCGCGACGAGCGTCAGCCAGGAGACGTTGGTGCACAGGCCGCGCAGGATGCCCGCGGTGTCGGAGACGAAGAACCAGCCGTGCTTCTCGACCGCGCCCAGCCAGTCGGAGATCCACGGGACGGAGAAGGAGGACATGTCCTCGATCCGCGGCGACTGCTTGTCGTTGCCGCCGGCCTGGGCCGCCACGCTGCCCTCGGCACCGAACCACATCTTGGCCAGGTACTGGGTGACGCCCAGCGCCAGAATGTTGATCGCCACACCGGAGATGATGTGGTCCACCCCGAAGGTGACGGTGGCGACGGCGTGGATGAGACCGCCGAGCGCGCCGCCGATGATCCCGGCCAGCGCCGCCGCCCACGGCCCGTACTGCCAGCCGATCCAGCCGGCGCAGAAGGTGCCGAGCATCATCATGCCCTCGAGGCCGATGTTGATCACACCGGCCCGCTCGGCCCACAGACCGCCGAGCCCGGCCAGGCCGATCGAGACGCCGGCGGCGAGCGCGCCGCCGTACTGGCCGGCCGAGGACAGGTCGTCCGCGCCGGTGAACGCGCGCAGCGCGGAGATCAGCAGCAGCGCGCCGCCGATGATCAGCAGGATCACCGGGTACGAGAGCTTGCGCCGCTCCCGCTGCTTGTTCTTGCCGCTGAGCCCCTTCGCGACCGCGGCTGTGAGGTTCGTGCTCACGCGGACACCTCCGCCTTGTCGGTCCGGGCCTCGGCGGCGAGCTGCTCGCCGACCTTGCGCTGCTGGGTCTTGAGTCCGTAACGGCGGACGATCTCATAGGCGATGACGACGCAGAGGACGATGACGCCCTGCATCACGCCGACGATCTCCTGGGCGTAGCCCTCGAATTCGAGCCGGGTGCCGGTGCGTTCCAGGAAGCCCCAGAGCAGCGCGCCGAGCGCGATGCCGATGGGGTGGTTCCGGCCCAGCAGGGCGATGGCGATGCCGGTGAAGCCGATGCCACTGGGGAAGTCGGTGCCGTAGTTGTACGACTCGTTGAGCAGCGTCGGCATCCCGACGAGGCCCGCGACGGCCCCGGACAGCACCATGCTGGTGACGACCATGCGCTTGACNNCGGGTGCGGTTCAGCAGGAACCAGTACAGGAAGCCGGCGACCGCGGCGACGACCACGAAGCCGTTGATGGGGTCTTCCTGGGTCGGGATCGAGAAGAAGTGGCTGGAGGCGGGGATCGAGTCGGTGTGGACGATGTTGCCGTCGCGGACCGCGAGCCGGCCGTCCTGGAGGAAGTAGCCGATGATCGAGGCGGCGATGGAGTTCAGCATGATCGTGCTGATCACCTCGCTGACCCCGCGCGTCGTCTTGAGCAGCCCCGCGATGCCGGACCAGACCGCGCCGACCAGCATCGCGACGATGATGATCACCGGGATCTGGACGATGCCGGGCAGCGCCAGCGAGCCGCCGACGACCGCGGCGAAGAAGGCCGCGATGCGGTACTGGCCGTCCACGCCGATGTTGAAGAGGTTCATCCGGAAGCCGATGGCGACGGCCAGGGCCGAGAGGAAGTACGGGATCGCCTTGTTGATGATCCAGACCTGGCTGTCGCTCTTGATGCCGAACTCGACCATGATCGAGAAGGCCCGGAACGGGTCGTCGCCGGTCGCCAGGAAGATCAGCGAGGTGATGACGAGCGCCGCGACGATCGCGAGCAGCGGTGCCGCGACACCGAGGACGAGTTTGTTCCTGTCGAATTTCCTCATCGCTGGTCACCCCCGTCCCGCGGCTCGTCCGGGGAACCTTCCAGGTGGCCGCTGGCGGCGCCGGTCATGGCGGAGCCCAACTCCTCGGGGGTGACGGTGGCGGGGTCGGCGTCCGCGACCAGGCGGCCGCGGTACATCACCCGCAGGGTGTCGGAAAGCCCGATCAGCTCGTCGAGGTCGGCGGAGATCAGCAGTACCGCCAGGCCCTCGCGGCGCGCCTCGCGGATCTGGTCCCAGATCTGCGCCTGCGCGCCGACGTCCACGCCCCGGGTGGGGTGCGCGGCGATCAGCAGCTTGGGCCGGTGGCTCATCTCGCGGCCGACGATCAGCTTCTGCTGGTTGCCGCCGGAGAGGCTGGCGGCGGTGACCTCGATACCGGGCGTACGGACGTCGTACTCGGCGACGATCCGCGCGGTGTCGGCGCGGGCGGCCTTGAGGTCGAGCCGGCCGCCCTTGCTGTTGGGCGGCTCGGTGACATGGCCGAGCATGCGGTTCTCCCAGAGCGGGGCCTCCAGCAGCAGGCCGTGCCGGTGCCGGTCCTCGGGGATGTAGCCGATGCCGCTCTCCCGTCGGCGGCGGGTGGGCGCGTACGAGATGTCCGAGCCGTCGAGCGTGATGGTGCCGCCGTCCGGATCGCGCATCCCCATGACGGCCTCGACCAGCTCGGCCTGGCCGTTGCCCTCCACGCCGGCGATGCCCAGGACCTCGCCCTGGTGGATGGTGAACGAGACGCCGCCGAGCACGGCGCGCACGGCGCCGTCGGAGTCGGTGGCGGACAGGTGCAGCGAGTCGACGGTCAGCATCGGGACCTCGGTGACCGTGGACTCCCGGGTCTCCGGCGAGGGCAGCTCGCTGCCCACCATCAGCTCGGCGAGCTGCTTGGGCGTCACATCCGCCGGGTGGACGGAGGCGACGGTGGTGCCGCGCCGGATGACGGTGATGTCGTCGGCCACGGTCAGCACCTCGCCCAGCTTGTGCGAGATGAAGATGACGGTGAGGCCCTCGGCCTTGAGTTCGCGCAGGTTGTCGAAGAGCGCGTCGACCTCCTGCGGCACGAGGACCGCGGTCGGCTCGTCGAGGATCAGCGTACGGGCGCCCCGGTAGAGGACCTTGAGGATCTCGACGCGCTGCCGGTCGGCGACGCCCAGGTCCTCGACGAGGACGTCGGGGCGCACGCCGAGGCCGTAGGCGTCGGAGATCTCCTGGATCCTCGCGCGGGCCTTGCCGGCGATGCCGTACAGCTTCTCGGCGCCGAGGGCGACGTTCTCCAGGACGGTGAGGTTGTCGGCGAGCATGAAGTGCTGGTGCACCATGCCGATGCCTCGGTCGATGGCGTCGGCGGGGCTGCCGAACGACACCTGCTCGCCGTCGACGGTGATGGTGCCCCCGTCCGGCTTCTGCATGCCGTAGAGGATCTTCATCAGGGTGGACTTGCCGGCACCGTTCTCACCGACGAGCGCGTGGACGGTGCCGCGCCGGACCGCGATGTCGATGTCGTGGTTCGCGACGACACCGGGGAACCGCTTGGTGATGCCGCGCAGTTCCACGGCCGGGGCGCTGTCCGCGCGCGGACTGCTGCTGGACGCTTTGATGGCGCACTCTCCTCGGGGAAGGGAGCGGGGACGTGGCCGGCCGGACGAGCGGGCCGGACAGGGCGGTGGGGCGGAAGCGACGTTATCGCGCCGGGCCGACGCTACGCGCGTAGCGTCCCGGCCGCTGTGCGGCCCGGGGAAGGTCTGCCCTTCCCCGGGCCACGGGGTCAGCTGCGCGGGCCGGGTGCGGCTAGCGCTTCGGCGCCTCGTCGACCGTGACCTTGCCGTCCACGATCTCCTTCTTGGCAGCCTCGATCTGCGGCTGGATGTCGTCGATGAAGCCACCCGAGGTGGAGAGGCTGACGCCGTCCTCCTTGAGCGTGTAGGCGTTGGTGCCGGTCAGCGGCTTGCCGTCCTCAACGCTCTTGATCAGGTCGAACACGGCGACGTCGACGTTCTTTATGACCGAGGTCAGGATCGAGTCCTTGTACTTCGCCAGACCGGGCTGCTGGTACTGGTCGGAGTCGACGCCGATCGCCCAGGCGCCCTTCTCCGCCGCGATGGCCTCGATCGAACCCGCGCCGGACTGGCCGGCCGCGGAGTAGATCACGTCGATGCCGCGGTCGAGCATGCCCCGCGCCTTGGCGTTGGCGGCGGCCGGGTCGTTGAAGCCCTTGTCGTTGTTCGGGTACAGGTACTCCGGAACGACCTCGATGTCCTTCTTGGTCGCCTTCGCGCCCTGCACGAAACCGGCCTCGAACTTCTGGATCAGCGCGTTGTTCACGCCGCCGATGAAGCCGACCTTGCCGGACTTCGACTTGAGCGCGGCGGCGACCCCGGCGAGGTAGGAACCCTCGTGCTCGGAGAAGACCATGCTGTCGACGTTCTTGCCGGCGGAGACGGAGTCGACGACACCGAAGCTGGTGTCGGGGAACTCCTTGGCGACCTTCTCGATCGACTTCCCGTAGTTGAAGCCGACCCCGATGACGGGGTTGAAGCCGGCCTCGGCGAGCGCGCTGAGACGCTGCTCCCGGTCGGCCTCGGTCTCGTTGTTCTTCGCCGTCATGAGCTTGGACTTGACGCCCAGCTCCTTCTCGGCCTTGTCGACACCGCGGGCGGCGGACTCGTTGAAGGAGTGGTCGTCACGGCCGCCGACGTCGAAGGCCAGGCCGACGCCCTTGTCCTTGCCCCCCGACTCGGTCGACGACTCGCCGCAGGCGGCGGTGGTGAATGCGAGTGCCGCGGAGGCGATGCTCGCAGCAGCGATCTTGGTTACCCGGCGCAAGAGGACTTCCCCTTCGGACGAATGCGCCTCTCTCGGCGCTGGTTTTCGGCATCGTAACGCGCGTAGATGCCAGAAAAACACCTCTTCTACGGCCGTTATCGGATCGACGCGAACGGGCGGTGACCAGCGCGGCTACGCACGGTGCCCGTCCAGCAGCGCGGCGGCGGTGAACAGCTCGACCCCCACCCGGATCGCCTCCTCGTCGACGTCGAAGTCGCCGCGGTGCAGATCGCGCCGGACCGGGTCGCCGACCTGCCGGACGCCCAGCCGGGCCATGGCGCCGGGCACGTGCTCCAGATACCAGGAGAAGTCCTCCCCGCCGAGGCTCTGCTCGGTGTCCTCGACGGCGGGCGCCCCGCGGCGTACGACCATGGCGTCGACGAGCAGCTCGGTGGCCGCGGCCTCGTTGACGACGGGCGGCACGCCGCGGATGTAGTTGATCTCGGACTTGGCGCCGCAGAGGGTCGCGATCTCGTCGATCGCCGCGTGCACCAGGTCGGGGGCCACCCGCCAGGACGGCAGGTCGAGGCAGCGGACCGTCCCCGACAGCTCGGCGTGCTGCGGGATGACATTGCAGGCGTGGCCCGTCTCCAGCCGTCCCCAGGTCACGGCCAGCCCGGAGCGGGTGTCCACCCGGCGGGACAGCAGCGCCGGGACCTCGGTGGCCACCTTCGCCGCCGCGGTCACCAGGTCGGTGGTGAGGTGAGGGCGCGCGGTGTGACCGCCCGCGCCGTCCAAGGACACCTCGAGCCGGTCGCACGCCGAGGTGATCGGTCCGGTCCGGAGGCCGACCCGGCCCACGTCGACCCGCGGGTCGCAGTGCACCGCGAGCATCCGGCCGACGCCTTCCAGGACGCCCGCCTCGATCGTGTCGGGCGCGCCGCCGGGCAGCACCTCCTCGGCCGGCTGGAAGATCAGCCGGACGGGGTGCGGCAGCCGGCCCTCGCGCGCCAGCCCGGCGAGCACGATCCCGGCGCCAAGGACGACGGTGGTGTGCACGTCGTGGCCGCAGGCATGGGCGCGGCGCGGGACGGTCGAGCGGTAGGACACGGTCTTGGTGTCCGGGATGGGCAGCGCGTCGATGTCCGCGCGGAGCGCCAGGAAGGGGCGTACGCCGTCCCAGGTGCCGATGTCGCACACGAGGCCGGTGCCGCCGGGCAGGACGTGCGGCTCCAGGCCGGCTCGCTCCAGCCGGGCCTTGACCGCCGCGGTGGTACGGAATTCCTGGTTGCCGAGTTCGGGGTGCATGTGCAGATCCCGGCGGAAGGCGATGAGCTCGGCGTACAGGGCGTCGGGCAGCTCACCGGGCATCCGGGGACCGGAGGTCGCACCCCGGGCGGTCGTGGCCGCCTCGTCGGGCAGCTCGGCATCGGGCTCGGGGGACATCACGTGGCTCACCCTTCGCAGGGTACGGCCGTGGAGCGGACTGTTGTCTGTCGATCAACGAAAATTCAGCCCGTCAGGGGATGGAAATCCGGTCGGCGCGTGCATGATCGCGCTCTCTGCGGGGTAAAGGGCTTCGATTGCCGTTTGCCTCCTCTGCCCGGCAAACGCCCGCTCCGTCATGGTCGGGCGTAGGGCCGCGCGGTCTGCCATGTCCGGGTGCGGCCCAGAGCTCCGTGCCCCGTGCCCCGTCAGGGTCCGGGCGTACGGCCGCTAGCTGTGTCAGGGTCCGGCGGCGGGCGCGGAGCGCAGCCGGTGCACGTCGCGGGCGGACCCGGTGACGCCGGCGAGGAAGCTCTGCGCGCGCGGCGAGGCGCCGTCGGTGAGCCACTCCGGGTCGATGTCGCAGGCCGATACGCGGACGTCCGTCCCGGCGAGTGCGAGTGGCAGCGTGTGCAGGACGGTCGAGGGGAAGCTGACGACCGTCCGGCCGATGGGGCCGCGGCGCGCGATCAGCTCCAGCGGCAGTTCGGGCCGGACGATCTCGAGCCCGAGTTCGTCCGCGATCCGGTGCAGCTTGTCCGTGCTCTCGCGGCGGTGGGCGAAGTAGCGGGTGGCGCCGTACGTCCGGGCCAGCTCGGCGACGGCGCGGATGTAGTGCTCCACGTCGACGACGCCGGTCTCGGCGAGGCTCGTGCCGACCAGGTCGGCGCCCCGGGTGAGGGCCGGCGGGCCGAACCGGGAGCGGGTCCACGCGAAGTCGTTGGGGGTGACGGTGACCCCGGGCGGCGGCTCGACGGGCATCGAGCTGAAGACGTGGATGTTCCGGCCGGGGCCGGGCGTGAGCCGCCGGCGCGCGATGGCGGAGACCGGGGCGTACACCGCGTCGCGCGCCCCGCGGATGCCGGTCTGCCCGCTACGGTGCCAGCGCACCAGGCGCTCGCCCCGGGCCAGCTGGGACACGAACTCCATGGTGGCCGTCCCGTCGTCGACCACGACGGTCTCGGCGGACCCGGCGAGCGTGAGCAGCAGCTGCACGTACCGGGAGAACGGGTCGCCGATGACGATCCGGCGCGCGCGCCGGAGCGCGGGCGTCAGGGCGGTCACCGTACGGAGCGGTGCGGACGCGCCCCCGCGCGCGTCCTCCCAGCGGACGCCGACCCCTTCCTCGCGTGCGAGCTCGGCCATCCGGCGCAGCTGCCCGCGGGTCATCGGGTCGTTGTTCGACAGCACGACGACGGTGACGGCGCCGCTGTCGCCGCCGCCCGTACCGCCGGTCGTGCCGCCG
>DOWQ01000737.1 GCA_003519485.1 Streptomyces sp.
CCGCGCCTACCCGGCACACCGCGCGGACCCCGCGAGCCCGCCGCCCGGACGCCGTACGGAACCCCCCGTCCCGCACGGCCTCCGCGCGTGCTCTGCCGTGTCCGCCCGGCCTACGGCCCGGTGGCGTCGGCCAGCGAGAGGGTGTGCAGGTGCTCGGGCGGGCCGGGGCGGGCGTAGTACCAGCCCTGGGCCGTGTCGCAGCCGAGGACCCGCAGATGCTCGGCCTGCACGCCGGTCTCCACACCCTCCACCGTCACCCCGAGATCGAGGGTGTGGGCGAGAGAGACGATGCCTTCCACGATCTTGATGTCGACGGGGTCGGCCGGGTCTCGCTGCATGCCCCGGGTGAAGGACCGGTCGAGCTTGAGCGTGCTCAGCGGCATCCGGCGGAGGTTGGAGAGGTTGGAGTAGCCGGTGCCGAAGTCGTCGAGCGCGATGTCGACCCCGAGGTCCGCCAGCTCGCGCAGCGGCTTCAGGAGCGCCTCGTCCGCGCCGATGAGAGCGCTCTCCGTAACTTCGAGACAAAGCGCGGACGGGTCGAGTCCGGTCTCCTTGAGCACCTCCGCCGTGTCCCGCACCAGATTTGGGTGGTGCAGCTGGCAGGGCGACAGGTTGACGTTGACCCGCAGCGGCTTGCCGTCGATGTGCTGGAACTGCCAGTCCCGCGCCTGCCGTACGGCCTCCTCCAGCACCCAGCGGCCGAGCGGGACGATCAGCCCGGTGTTCTCCGCCAGCGGGATGAACTGGTCCGGGCCGAGCACGCCGCGCAGCGGGTGGCACCAGCGTACGAGAGCCTCCGCGCCGTTCACCCGGCCGTCGGACAGCCTCACCAGCGGCTGGTACTCGATGAAGAACTCGCCCCGCTGCAGCGCCATCGGCAGGCTGTTCGTGAGGCCGTGCCGCGAGATGGCGCGGGTGTCGGCCTCCGGGTCGGAGTGCGCGTAGCGGTTGCCGCCCGTCGCCTTGGCCCGGTACATGGTGATGTCGGCGCTGCGCAGCACCTCGGCGGAGCCCCGCTCGCCCACCGGCCCGTCGACGATGCCGATGCTGCCCCGTACGGACAGCTCGCGGCCCGCGATCGAGACCGGCGCGGACAGCGTGTCCAGGATGCGCTCCGCGAAGTCGGTGACCTCCTGCTGTTCCGCCGGGTCGGCGATGAGGGCCACGAACTCGTCGCCGCCGAGGCGCGCCACGAGCTGGCCCGGGCCGGTGACGCAGCTCTGCAGCCGGTCGGCCACGGCGACCAGCAGCTGGTCGCCGACCGCGTGGCCGAGGCTGTCGTTGACCGCCTTGAAGCCGTCCAGGTCGAGATAGCACAGGCCGAAGCGGTCGACGCCGCGCCGGGAGCCGAGGGTGGAGTCCAGCCGTTCGAAGAAGAAGGTGCGGTTGGGCAGCCCGGTCAGCGCATCGTGGGTCGCCTCGTAGCGGAGCCGCAGGTTCAGCAGCCGGCGCTCGGTGATGTCCTCCATCAGGGCGAGCACGTAGCGGGGGCTGCCGGCCCGGTCGCGGAGCAGGGAGACCGTCAGGTTCGTCCACAGCACGGTGCCGTCGTTGCGGTAGTACGGCTTGTCGACGCGGATGTGGTCCCGCTCGCCGCGCATGAGTTCGGCCAGCATCCGCCAGACGCCGGGCGAGTCCTCCGGGTGCGTCCACTCGGTGATCTTCCGGCTGCGCACATGGTGCTCCAGGCCGCCGAACATCCGGGTGAAGCTCTCGTTGACGTCGATGATCCGGCCGTCCATGTCGGCGATGCCGATGCCGATGGCGGCGTCCTCGAAGACCGCGCGGAACTTCGCTTCGCTGGAGTGCAGGGCCTGTTCGGCGTCGGCCTGGGCCCGCAGGGCCGCGCGTGACATGGCCTCCTGTTCGAAGCGGGTCCGTTCGCGGAGGGACTCCGCGAATCCGGCGGCGACGGCGTGCTGCAGCCGGGTGCAGCGGGCGCGGGTCTCCTCGGCCGACTGGCCGTTCCCGGGCGGGCAGTAGAGCGCCAGGTACGAGTCGATCACGCCCAGCGTGTGCGGCAGGCTCGCGGGCTCGGTGCAGTGCGCGGCGACGAGCGCGGCCCCGGCCTCCACCCCGGCCACGGGGTCGAACGGCTTGCCGCACAGCGCCTCGGCGAGCCGGCGGGCCGGCTCCATCAAGTGCCGTTCGAATTCGGCGCGGGTCATCGAGGTGGCGGTGGCGGGGTAGATGGCCCGGCTCCAGATGGCGGCGAACCGCCGCAGTCTGTCGTCGGCCCCGTCCTGGACGCCGGCCTGCGCGGGGCCGCCGGGGTCACCCGGGCCACCGTCGCTCCCGGTCCGCTCCGGCCGACCGGTCACGCCTTGCGCCCCACACCGGCGAACCCGCTGTAAACCACGGGATCCTTCTGGTCGGCGGGTGTGTCGGGACGCCAGTTCGGCATCGACACCAGACCGGGCTCCACGAGTTCGAAGCCCTCGAAGAACTCCTCGACCTCGGACCGCGACCGCATGACCAGCGGCGAGGTGGCCCGCTGGTAGACGCCCTGGACCCGGTCGCCCTGCTGGGGCGTCGTCGGCCCGCCCTCGGTCGAGGCGTGCGTGAGGATCAGCATGCTGCCCGGGGCCAGCGCCTCGCGCAGCTCCGTGACAGCCTTGAGGGGCTCGTCGGCGTCCCGCATGAAGTGCAGTACGGCGACGAGCAGCAGGGCCACGGGGCGGTCCAGGTCGAGCAGGCGTCCGGCCTCCGGGCTGGACAGGATCTCCCGGGGCTTGCGCAGATCGGCCGCGACGATCGCCGCCGAGTCGTTCCCCTCCAGCACCGCCCGGCTGTGGGCCACGGCCACCGGGTCGTTGTCGACGTACAGGACCCGGGCGCCGGGGCTGACCTCCTGGGCCACCTCGTGCACATTGCCGAAGGTGGGTATGCCCGAACCTATGTCCAGGAACTGGGTGATGCCGGATTCGGCGGCATGACGTACGGCCCGTCGCATGAACGCCCGGTTCGCCTGCATGATCTTGGGCAGGCCCGGCATGATTTCGATCGCCCTGCGGGCGGCCTCGCGGTCGGCCTCGAAATTGTGCGAGCCGCCGAGATAGAAATCGTAGATCCGGGACACGCTCGGCACGGAAAGGTCGATGCCTTGGGGGGCCCAGGAGGGTCGCTCCATCGATGGTCTCCAACTGTCAGCCACAGTGGTCCGGCCATGTACACGCCGGTATTTGAGCCCGAGGCTACTGATCGCTCAAGGGCAGGGGAACCTAAAACGGAAATCTGTGATCCGTTCCGGTCACAAACCGCAGGCAATTGCGCAGAGATGCGCAGAGATGACGTCGGCCATTCGCCGCCGGCCCCGATTTCCGGTACGGGGACGCAGATTCGGGGGTGAGCGGGCCCGTCGGCGGCCCGGCGCGGCTAGCCGTCCCCACGCTCCCGCCGCGGCCCCGACGGCCCCGGCCGGGCGACGAACCGGGCGCCCGCGCCGTTCGAGCGCGGAACGGACGGGCCGAAAGTCATCGTCGCGTGGGTGGACGGCTCCCAGTCTCCGTGGCGCGCGGTCACCCGCGCCGGCGGGCTCACCCGTCGGCAGAACGCGCTGCTCGAGCTCCTCCACGTCCCCGTCCACGTCCGCGTCCAGCAGGTGCGACTCGCCGGAGGCTCCGGGGCCGCGGACGACCTCGATGCGGGCGCGGTGGTCGTCGGCGCCCACGAGCCCGCCGGGCGCCATCTCGTCGGCTCGGTCGCGGT
>DOWQ01000729.1 GCA_003519485.1 Streptomyces sp.
ACCGGAACCGAACACCGGAACCGCACAGCGCCACCGCACCGGATGTACGACGAGGAGCACAGCATGAGCCTGAGGGCGCGCGTCACCTCCCCCGAGGACAACGGCGGCGTGCGCGAGGACGGCCATCTCGTCGCCGCCTACCGCGCGAAGCTGCTGGAGGAGATCGACCTCGCCGAGATGTCCGTGCTCGCCGCCGGCGAGCGCCGGGCCCGCCTCGAACGCGTGCTCGGGCACATCATCAGCCGTGAGGGCCCGGTCCTCTCCACCTCCGAGCGCTCCCAGCTCATCCGGCGCGTCGTGGACGAAGCGCTCGGGCTCGGCGTGCTCGAACCGCTGCTCGAAGACGCGTCCATCACCGAGATCATGGTCAACGGGCCCGACCAGGTCTTCGTCGAGCGCGCGGGTCGCGTCGAACAGGTGCCCGTACGGTTCGCGTCGCACGAGCAGCTGATGCAGACCATCGAACGCATCGTCTCCACCGTCAACCGGCGGGTGGACGAGGCCAACCCGATGGTCGACGCGCGCCTCCCGTCCGGCGAGCGGGTCAACGTCATCATCCCGCCGCTCTCGCTCACCGGCGCCACCCTCACCATCCGCCGCTTCCCGCGCGCGTACCGGCTCCAGGAGCTGATCGGGCTCGGCACGGTCGACGAGCAGATGATGCTGCTGCTCTCCGCCCTCATCCGCGCCAAGTTCAACGTGATCGTGTCCGGGGCGACCGGCTCGGGCAAGACGACCCTCCTCAACGCCCTCTCCGGCCTGATCCCGGAGGGCGAGCGCATCATCACCGTCGAGGACGCGGCCGAACTCCAGCTCCAGCAGCCGCACGTGATCCGGCTGGAGACCCGCCCGCCCAACGTCGAGGGCAAGGGCCGGATCACCATCCGCGATCTGGTCCGCAACTCGCTGCGGATGCGCCCCGACCGCATCATCGTCGGCGAGGTCCGCGGCGGCGAGACGCTCGACATGCTCCAGGCCATGTCCACCGGGCACGACGGCTCGCTGGCCACCGTCCACGCCAACAGCGCCGAGGACGCGCTGATGCGTCTCCAGACGCTCGCCTCCATGTCGGAGGTCAAAATCCCGTTCGAGGCGCTCCAGGACCAGATCAACAGCGCCGTCGACTGCATCGTCCAGCTGACCCGGCACGCCGACGGCAGCCGCAAGGTCAGCGAGATCGCCATGCTCTCCTCACGCGGCCACGAGACGTACCGGATCGCCACTGTCGCCCGCTTCGACGCCCGGCCCGTCGGCGTGGACCGCGCGGTCCACGGCCGCTTCGCGTACTTCCCGCTGCCCCGCCGCGTCGCCGACCGGCTCTACATGGCGNNGGGCGAGCCGGTGCCGCCCGCCTACGGCGTCGCCGCGTCCGACGAACAGCTGACGATCCGGGAGGCGTTGTAGCCCGCCATGGACCTGAACCTTCCGCTTCTGACGGCCGGCGTCGCCCTGCTGGCCTGCGTGTCCGGTGTCGCCGGCGTGCACGCGTACACCTCCGGCCGGGCGCGGCGCCAGGCCGTCATCGACCGGCTCACCTCGCTCGGGCAGCCGGCAGCCGACGGCCCGGCGCGCCGGTTCCGCGGCGTCGACCGGTGGTTGCGGGGCACGCGCTGGGGCAGACGGCTGGAGCTGCGACTGGCGGCCACCGGGCTGGACATCACCCCGGGCGAGTTCTTCGTGCTCATGGCCGCCGGCATCGCCGCGCTGTGGCTGCTCGCCGCGTCCTCGCTGGCGGCCTTCTTCGGGCCGGTGGCCGGGCTCATCGGCCTCTGGGCGTCGCACGCCTTTCTCAACTGGCAGCGCGGCAAGCGCATCGAGAAGTTCATCAACCAGCTCCCGGAGCTGTCCCGGGTGCTGGCCAACGCGACGCAGGCCGGGCTCGCCCTCCGTACCGCGCTCGCCATGGCCGCCGAGGAGCTGGACGCGCCGGCCGGCGAGGAGCTGGCCAAGGTCGCCGCCAAGCTCGCCGTCGGGCACTCGATCGACGACGTGCTGGGGGAGCTGGCCGAGCGGCTGCCGTCCCGCGAGCTCGTCGTGCTCGTCACCACCCTCGTCCTGTCCAACCGCGCGGGCGGCACCGTCGTGGGCTCACTGCGCAATCTCACCCAGACCCTGGAGGAGCGGAAGGAGACCCGGCGGGAGGTCCGCACACAGCTCTCCCAGGTCACCGTCACCGCGTACGCCGTCCCGGCCTTCGGGCTGGGCGCGCTGCTCCTGATGGACCGGGTCATGCCCGGCGCACTCGAACGGATGACCGGTTCCTTCTACGGGCAGGCGGCGGTGGTCGTCAGCCTGGGCCTGTACGTACTGGGGTTCGCCCTCATCCGCCGGATGTCCAGGATCGACGTCTGATGCGGCTGCGTCGCAGGCTGTCGTTGGACACCAGTTCGCCGGGACACGGCTGCAGCACCCGCGAAACGTCGGAGCTGTGTCGGCCCAGCACCTGAACACCCGAGCACCCCGCCCGAGCACCTCAGCACCCGAACACCCGCACACCCGCACACCCGCACACCCGACCACTCGAGAGGAGGACCACCGCCGATGACCGCCCTGCTCCTCGCCCTCGCGGTCGGCCTCAGCGCCGCCGGCGTCTGCTACGGCACGGCGCTCTACCGCCGTGACGCCGAACTCCCCGGCGACCTCGCCGTGGCCCTGGAGATCGGTGCCACCCGCACCACCGCCGTCGGCTCCGTCATCGACCGGCTCGGCATGCGCTACGCACCGGCCGTGCTCCGCATGATGGGCCCCCGGCGCGTCGACAGAATCCGCCGCCGTATCGACATGGCCGGCAATCCCGGCGGCCTCACCCTCGACCGCTACGCCGCCCGCCGCGCGGTCTACGGCTTCATCGGCTTCACCGGAGCGCTGACCATGCTGCTGCGGGGGCAGTTCGTCATCGCGGTGATCCTCGTCGCCTTCGGGCTGTTCTGGGTGGAGGTCGGCATCTGGTCCGCCGTCCAGCAGCGCAAGGCCGACATCGAACGGACCCTGCCCGACTTCCTCGACGTCCTCGCCGTTGTCGTCAGCGCCGGGCTCGGCTTCCGGCAGGCGCTCGACCGGGTAGCGGAGAAGTACCAGGGGCCATGGTCCGACGAACTGCGTATCGCGCTGCGCCGGATGGACATGGGCGTCAGCCGCAGACAGGCGTTCGACGAACTGCGCAAGCGCAACGACAGCGAGCAGGTCGCCATGTTCGTCACCGCGCTCCAGCAGGGCGAGGAGCTGGGCGCGCCCATCGTCGACACGCTCATCCAGATAGCCAACGACATGCGCCGCACCGACGCGCAGAACGCCCGGCGCCGCGCCGCCAGGACCATCCCCAAGGCGACGCTTACTGTCACCACCTTCATGCTGCCCGGCACGCTGATCCTGCTCGTCGCCGGCTTCGTCTTCGGCTCGGACGTCGACTTCGGCGCGATCACGGGCTGAGGGGAGGCGAGCGGACATGGCCGGATGGCGGACCCGCGGCAGCGGGAACGGGCAACGGGCGGGGGAGGGAGGCGCCCGGGGCGACGCCGAGCGGGGCCCGGGGGCCGGCCCGGCGGCGCGGACGTGGCGGATCCGGCGGAACGGGAGGGGCAGGTCGTACGGGACGCACAGCGCGTACGGGATATACGGGGCGGGCAGCCCGGACCGACCGGAAGGGCCGGACCCCAGCAGCTCCGACGGCCCGACCCTCCGTATCCAGCTCAACGCCCTCCAGGCGCTGGCCCGCCAGGTCTTCGGCTTCCGGCTCGCCATGATCGCACTGGGCACCCCCTTCGCCCTCGACCGCACCGCCCCGGGCCCGGCCACCTGGCTCATCGGCTCGGCCGTGCTGCTCACCTTCATGGGTTCCTACGTCATGTGGCGCGACTGGGAGCGCTTCGGCCCGCTGCTGCTCGCACACCCCGCGCTGCTCGGCATCGACCTGTTCTTCGGTGCCCTCCTGCTCCTCACCGCGACCCCCGAGTCCACCCTCGGCTACGTCACCGTCTGCACCCCGCTGCTCGCCGGGCTGGCGTACGGCTGGCGCTGTGCCGGTGTCTTCGCCGGCCTGCAGATCCTCGTGCTGGCCGCCGCGTACGGGGCGAACCCGGGCCTCGACAGCGGAGTCGCCGCCATGCTGGTCCTCCCCGGCTTCTGCGTCATCGCGGGCGCCGCCGGGGTCACCTTGCGGAATCTGCTGCTCCGATTCGGCGCCGCGAGCCGAGCGCTCACGGAGACGCAGGCCAGGCTCGCCGTCGCCGAGGCCGTGAGCGACGAACGCGCCCGGCTGGCGCGCGAGATGCACGACTCCGTCGCCAAAACGCTGCACGGACTGGCTCTGGCCGCCGACGGCCTCGCCCACTGCGCCGGACGTACGGACGCGGAGACGGTGCAGCAGCGAGCGGAGATCGTCGCCCGCGCCGCCCGGCAGGCCGCGGCCGAGTCCCGCGAACTCCTCTCCGACCTCCGCCGCGGCGCGGGACTGGACGCCGGGACGGGGGCGCCACTGGCCGAGGAACTGGCCGCACGCACGGCCGACTGGTCCCGTCGTACGGGCATCCCGGCCGACTTCCGGGCGGTGGGGGCGGAGGACTCGGGCGGGCCGGTCCCGATGCGCTCGCCGGACGTGACGGACGTGACGGACGCGGGCTGGGGCTCGGCAGGGTCGGCGGGTCCCACGGACCCCACGGGCCCAACGGCTTCGCGAGGTTCGGCGGGCCCATCGAACTCAACGTGCTCGACGGGCCCCACTGAGTCGCACGGGACGCCGCTGCTGCCGACGGTTCCCCACGCGGTCGCCCGGCAACTGCTCACCATCGCGGCCGAGGCGCTGGAGAACGCCCACCGGCACGCAGGGGCGAGCCGGGTGACTGTGGAAGCCGGAGTGTTCGAGGACATGCTCCGTATCAGCGTCCTCGACGACGGCCACGGCCTCCCGCCGGGCACCAGCCTCGAAGAGCTGCGCCGGGGCGGCCATTTCGGACTCGTCGGCATGGTGGAGCGCGCGGCGGGCGTCGGCGCGCGGCTCCGCATCGGCAGGGGATGTACGGAGTCGGGTACGGAGGTACGCCTGGAGCTCCCGGTGGCGGCGCTCGCCGGCCCCGGGGGGTGCCCGCCGCCGGTACGGCAGCTCGGGGCGGCCCCGGAACAGCCGGAGCGAGAGCAGTTCGAACGGTCCGAGCCGCAGCCGGCGGGGCGTACAGCACAGACCGGGACCGCAGCAGGGGACGACCGAACGGAGAGGGGGCCGCACCATGCCGGAACACCGAGCCACCCGTAGCTGCTCCGCACGGGGACCGGGGCACGAGCCGGGAACGGGGCCGCGCCGGGAGCCAGGAATGGAACCGGGGCCGGGCCAGGGATGGGGAACGGTGCCGGGAGCACCCGGAACCTTGCGGATCGTCATCGCGGACGACAACCCGGTCGTACGCGCCGGGTTGACGGTGCTGCTCGACGGCCGGGACGACATCCACGTTGTCGCGCAAGCGGCCGACGGCGACCAGGCGCTGCGCGCTGCGCGCGAACACCGGCCGGATGTCGTACTGCTCGATGTCCGGATGCCGGGGTCCGACGGCATCTCGGCCCTGCCGGAGCTGGTGCGGGTCGCTCCGGTGCTGATGCTGACGTACAGCAGGGAGGACCAGATCGTCCGCGAGTCGCTGCGGCTGGGCGCGGGCGGGTACTTCGTGCACGGTGAGTTCACCGCCGACGAGCTGGTCTCGGCGGTTCGCGGCCTCCGAGACGGCCGCGCGCCCCTGACGCCGACCGCCGCCAACGCTCTGCTGGCCCACGTCCGCTCATCGGGCGATGCGTATGCACACGGCGGAGTAAACGAATCTGAGGAAGCAGAGCGGCAAGAAACGGCCGGTGACTGGCGACATCTGGCCAAATCGGGGCCCGGGACGGTGCAGGGTAGCCCGAATCTTCAACGAACCACTTCGCAAGAGCAACGTTTTGTGGGACAGTCGTCGTCTGGACGGTCGTATCACCCACGAAAAGACTTCGGGCTGAGCCACCGGGAGGTGGAAGTGATGGATCTGATCGCTTCGGGCATGAGCAATCAGCAAATCGCCGCCACCTGTTTCATCAGCGAGAAGACGGTCAAGAACCACATCAACCGGATCTTCTCGAAGCTGTGTTCCACGAGCCGCACCGAGGCGATACTGATTTGGCTCGGCAGGGGACCGGGACAGGGGCCGGCCGGCGGTGGCGGCCATGGCTGAACGGGGGACACGACGGATGCACACCCTGCTCGCACACCTGCATCCCCGTCTTTGGGCCCGTCTTTGGGCCCACGGGCCCTCGACCGGCGGCGCGGAGCCGCCGTACCTTCCGGCTGAGACGTACGCGTCGGTCGACGCGCGACCGGCCAGCACGGGAGGGGAATCCCATGGCGAACAACACCCTGGCGAAGACGGCGGCCGGAACCAAGGTTCGTGTGCACGGCTGGAAGAACACAGCGATCGAGTCGATCGCCCACCGCGCCCGAAAGAGCGGGGACCGGGGGCAGACGGCGCTGGAGTACCTGGGCATCATCCTGGTGGTCGTTCTGATAATCGGCGCAATCGCCGGCTCGGGGATCGGCGGGGCAATTCTGAGCCGCATCATGGAGGCGATCTCCAGTATCAACTCAGGTTGAGGCATCGCAAGTGCGATGACCGAGGGCAGGCCTTCCCCATCTACATCACGGTGGTGGCGGGCCTGCTCTTTCTTGCGTTCGCCTACTTCGCGGTCGGGCAGGCCGCCGCCACACGTAACGGCGCTCAGACGGCTGCGGACGCCGCCGCATTGGCCGCGACTCAGCACGCTCGTCAGCACCTCTTTGACGGCTTCCTTGACGCAATCAAAGACGACGGCCCATGGGAAGACTGGTTGGGAAGTGACGGATTTTCCATGGGCGGCACTTGCGCTGAAGCTGACGATTTCGCTTCGCGTAACGCCTCGAAAAGCATTGAGTGCGGACCGGCGAGCGGACCCGAAGATGGCGTCACAGTCAAGGTCGAAACGAATTACACCGTTGGCCAGTCCATAGTTCCAGGCTCGGAAGACGTGCACGGAAGAGCTGAGGCAACGGCGGTCATCGAACCCCGCTGTCGTCTGGATGATTCCGAAGACAACGACTCCATCCAGTTCACCTGTAACGGCGAAGACTGGGTCATTGACCCTGACGAAGAGGAATCCCTGCCCGAAGCAGCAGACTTGTTTTCTGTTTACCTGTCCATCTCACCGACGAACGACGAGTAAAGGAACGACATTCCATGAGCATTCGACACACTGCGAAGGCTCGAAGGGGAGTTGCCGCAGTTGTGCTCGCGGCGGGCTTGCTCCTCGCCGTGGTCGGTTGCGGCGGAGGCGGCCAAGAAGATCAGGGTTCCTCGAGACAGTCGGAGTCTGAAGAAAAATCGAATGCGAAGCCTGATCAGGAAGAGTCGGAGGGCACGGAGGAACAGACCGTCGCGGAGGTGAAAGGAGAAGGTGGTGTAATGCTTCTCATAAGTTCCGTGAAGCGGGATGGTGGCGGCTTCGTTACTGTGAACGGTTCCGTGAAGAATACCGGGAGCAATGGCTACTTCGACACGCCGCAATGGCGCGGAAACGAGAAGGAGATCGTTTCAAATGGCTATTCCTTGGGTGGGGCTGCCCTTGTCGACCAAGAGGGTAAGAAACGCTATTACGTCCTTCGCGACACAGAAGGCCGCTGCCTCTGCACCACGGGTATCACCAAGCTCGAACCCAAAGAAGAAGTGCCGATCTTCGTTCAATTCCCCGCCCCGCCCGAGGGCACCACGGAGGTGGAGTTCTCTCTCCCCACCTTCGACTCCGCCACCGTAGAGATCACCGAGTGAGTGTGCTGCCATGAACTCGACTCGACTTCACCCCAAGCGACTGGGCGGACTGGCCCCCACTGCCATCGCCGTAGCCATTGCCTTCTCGTCCCTCGGCGTCCTCACCGCCGGACCCGCCAGCGCCGACGACGGTCCCGGTGCATCCGTCACCCCTTCCCCTCCCGTTGCGGTCGACGCAAACGACCCCGACCTCAAGATGGTCGACGGCGCGACTCTCTCCGATGCCAAGGTGCTCGACATCAAATCCGTGGTCGAGGACCTCAGCGGCGATGAGCGTCGCGAGGACACCAACGCGGATGTGACCTTTGCCCTTCAGGCAGAAGTCCTCTTCAGCAAGGACAGCGCCAAACTCGACAGTGGAGCGAACACCCGAATCGCCACCATCGCCGAGGAAATCAAGAAGCAGGACCCACAGAAGGTTCGGGTCTTCGGCTTCACCGACAATCTCGGGTCCTCGGCCCACGGCGACGTACTGTCCAAACAGCGGGCAAACGCCGTCCACAAGCAGCTTGTGAAGGAAGTCGGGTCCAGCGTCGCCTTCGAGATCCGGGGATACGGCGAGCAGTACCCCATCGCTGACAACTCCACCGAAGGGGGCCGCAAGAAGAACCGGCGCGTGGAAGTCTCCTTCCCCCGCACTGAC
>DOWQ01000741.1 GCA_003519485.1 Streptomyces sp.
GTGCGGCCGGACGATCGAGTGCTCGTAGAGGAAGGCGACCACGACGATCGCGAGGCCCGCCCAGAAGAAGGCCCCCGCGCCGGTCGCGGCCCCGTACCAGGCGAGCAGCGCCGTGGTGACGGCATGGCTGCCGCGCGCCCCGTACAGCGCGGCCGGGATGCCGAAGCGGGCCGGGACGGAGCGCACGCCCCCGGCGCGGTCGGCCGCGACGTCCTGGGAGCCGAAGATCAGGTCGAAGCCGCCGATCCAGACCCCGACGGCGAGCCCGAGGATCACGGCGTCCCAGGACCAGGTCCCGGTGACGGCGATCCAGGCGCCCATCGGGCCGATCGCCTGGGCCAGCCCCAGGATGGCGTGCGGGAAGTCGGTGAACCGCTTGCCGTACGGATAGACCACCATCGGCACCACGGCGATCGGCGCCAGCACCAGGCAAAGCGGGTTGAGCAGGGCGGCGGCGCCCAGGAAGACCACGAGGGCGGCGAGCGCCCCGGTCCACGCGGTCCGTACGGACACCGCGCCGGTGACCAGCTCGCGGTTCGCGGTGCGCGGGTTGCGGGCGTCGATCTCGCGGTCGATGATCCGGTTCGCGGCCATCGCGAAGGTGCGCAGGCCGACCATCGCGACGGTGACGAGCAGCAGCTCCCACCAGTGCACGGAGCCGTCGTCCAGGAACATCGCGGTGAGCGAGGCGATGTAGGCGAAGGGCAGCGCGAACACCGAGTGCTCGATCATCACCAGCCGCAGGAAGGCCCTGACCGCACCGGGCCGGGCGGGCTCCGGACCGACGAGGTCCGGGGTCGCTGAGGCGGTCACTGGAGCCCGTACTCCTTCCAGCGGCGGTCGACCCGCGCCGCCGTCTCCGGGTCGGACTCGACCATGGCCGGCCAGCCGCCGTCCCGGGTGTAGCCCTCCTCGGGCAGCTTGCGGGTGGCGTCGATGCCCGCCTTGCCGCCCCAGAACTGCTGGTACGAGGCGTGGTCCAGATGGTCCACCGGGCCCTCGACCACGGTCAGGTCGCGCGCGTAGTCGGTGTTGCCGAGCGCCCGCCAGGACACGTCCGTCAGGTCGTGCACGTCGCAGTCCGCGTCGACGATCACGATCAGCTTGGTCAGCGACATCATGTGCGCGCCCCAGATGGCGTGCATGACCTTCTGGGCGTGCTTCGGGTACTTCTTGTCGATCGCGACGATGGCGCAGTTGTGGAAGCCGCCGGACTCCGGCAGGTGGTAGTCCACGATGTCCGGCACGATGATCTTGAGCAGCGGCAGGAAGAAGCGCTCGGTGGCCCGGCCCAGCGGGCCGTCCTCCGTCGGCGGCCGGCCGACGACGATCGACTGGAGCAGCGGGCGCCGCCGCATCGTCACGCAGTCGATGGTGAGCGCCGGGAAGTCCTCCTGCGGCGTGTAGAAGCCGGTGTGGTCGCCGAACGGGCCCTCCGGGAGCGTCTTACCCGGCTCCAGCCAGCCCTCGATGACGACCTCGGCGTGCGCCGGGACCTGGAGCGGCACCGTCCTGCAGTCCACCATCTCGACCCGCTTGCCCTGGACGAGGCCGGCGAACAGGTACTCGTCGATCTCGCCGGGCAGCGGCGCGGTGGAGGCGTACGTCACGGCCGGCGGGCAGCCGAAGGCGATCGCGACCGGCAGCCGCTCGCCGCGCCTGGCGGCCACCTGGTAGTGGTTGCGGCTGTCCTTGTGGATCTGCCAGTGCATGCCGATGGTGCGCCGGTCGTGCCGCTGGAGCCGGTAGAGCCCGAGATTGCGGACCCCGGTCTCCGGGTGCTTGGTGTGGGTGAGGCCCAGGTTGAAGAAGGAGCCGCCGTCCTCGGGCCAGGTGAACAACGCGGGCAGCCGGTCCAGGTCCACGTCGTCACCGGTGAGCACGATCTCCTGTACCGGGCCCTCCTTCACCTTCTTCGGCGGTACGTGCGCCATGCTGCCGAGCTTCCCGAAGGCCTCGCGCATCCCCATGAAGCCGTGCGGCAGCTCCGGCTTGAGCAGCCCGCCGATCTTCTCGCCGATCTCGGCGTACGAGCTCAGGCCGAGCGCCTTCAGCAGCCGGCGGTCGGTGCCGTAGACATTCATGGCCAGCGGCATCGACGAGCCCTTGACGTTCTCGAAGAGCAGCGCCGGCCCACCCGCCTTGTTCACCCGGTCGACG
This sequence comes from Streptomyces sp., assembly GCA_003519485.1. Classification (GTDB taxonomy): domain Bacteria; phylum Actinomycetota; class Actinomycetes; order Streptomycetales; family Streptomycetaceae; genus Streptomyces. Next base: position 2,161 of record DOWQ01000741.1, read on the forward strand.
ATCTCGCCGACCTCGAGATGGGGGTCGACCTCGGCCTTGACGCGCCTCAGGTCACCGTCGCGCTCCAGGGCCCGCAGCAGCGAGCGGAGATCGTCGTAAGCCATGCCGCCCAGTATCCGCCAACCCGTACCCTGGAAGTGTCACCGGGGCCCGGTCAGGTCCCGATCTCCGCTCGCAGAGGGATGCCACATGCTCAGGGTGCTGCTGATTCTTATTCCTCTGGGGCTGACGATCTACGCCTTCATCGACTGCATCGGTACCAAGGACGAGGACGTCCGTCACCTCCCGAAGGTGGTGTGGGCGATCCTGATCCTGCTGTTCAGCCTCGTCGGCTCGCTCTCGTGGCTGTTCGCCGGCAAGAAGCGCGAATTCGCCGGCCGGCCGAACGGCGGCCGCAACCAGTGGGTCGCCCCGGACGACAACCCCGACTTCCTGAAGTCGCTGGACGAGAACCGCAAGGACGACCGGAAGAACGACAGCCCGGACGACCCGCACTGAGACACGGCCCTCTCCCGGCCGCCCGGCCCCGCACGGTCGGCCCCGGACCGGATGTGATGCGTACGCGCGCGCCCCGGGCAGCATCGAGGCCGCCGCCCCCCGGAGGGGACGGCGGCCTCGATGCTGCCCGGGCGTTCAGACGCCGGCGTAGGAGTGCTTGCCGTTGACGAAGATGTTGACGCCGTAGTAGTTGAAGAGGAAGCACCCGAAGGCGATCAGCGCGATGTACGCGGCCTTGCGGCCCTTCCAGCCGACGGTCGCGCGGGCGTGCAGGTAGCAGGCGTAGGCGACCCAGGTGATGAAGGACCAGACCTCCTTGGGGTCCCAGCCCCAGTANNAAGGTCCACAGCGGGAAGACCAGCGCGTTCACCCGGTAGGCGAACTTGTCCAGGCTGGCGGCCGACGGCAGCCGCTCCAGGACGGAGGCGGCGAAGGGGCCCGGCTGCTTGCCCGCGGGGTCGGCGAGCTTGGCCTCGTAGCGGTCGCGGAAGAGATAGAGCAGCGTTCCGACGGCGCCGAGGTACAGCACGCCGCCCGAGATGATCGCGCAGGAGACGTGGATCCACAGCCAGTACGAATCCAGGGCCGGCACCAGCTGGTCGCTCTCGGCGTAGAGCACCGAGACGGCGAGGCCGAGGTCCAGCAGCACGGTGGTGACCAGCGGCAGCCCGAGCCAGCGCACCTTCTTGCCCAGCNNGAGCCGACCACGACCATCGAGAAGGCGGTGGAGAACTCGTACATATTGCCCCAGGGGGCGCGCTCCACCGAGAGCGCGCGGGCCACCACCCCGCCGAAGTGGAGGAGGAAGGCGAGCACGGTCAGCGAGACGGCGACCCGGCCGTACAGATCGCCGCCGTCGTCACCGCCCGCCGCGCCCGGCCCGTCGGGCACGTCGCGGGCGCCGGCCGCGCTGCGGGTGACGACCTCGG
>DOWQ01000152.1 GCA_003519485.1 Streptomyces sp.
CTGTCAAGGGACAGCGGGAAGTCCCTTTGGGCGGACATGTGATCTCCTTGTGGGCGGACAGCTTATCTCCCTGTGGACGGTCGGCTGATCTCCCTGGGCGGGGTTAGTTGAGGGGGATGACGCCGCGTCCTGCGGTGGCTTCGGCGAGGCGTAGTGAGGTGCCCTCGGTGATGATCACGTGGGCGTGGTGGAGGAGCCGGTCGACGGCTGCGGTGGCGAGGGTTTTGGGCATGATGGTGTCGAAGCCGGCGGGGTGGATGTTGCTGGTGACTGCGAGGCTGCGGCGTTCGTAGGTGGCGTCGACGAGCCGGTAGAACGCTTCGGCGGCGGCTTGGCCGGAGGGGAGCATGCCGATGTCGTCGACGACGATGAGTTCGGCGCGGGTGATACGGGCGATGACTTTGCTGATGGAGCCGTCGACGGCGGCTTTCCCGATTGCGGTGGTGAGGGATTCGAGGGTGAACCAGGACACGCGCATGCCGGCGTCGATGACGTTGTGGGCGAGGGCTTCGACGAAGTGGGTTTTGCCGGTGCCTGAGGGGCCGGAGATGGCGAGGTTTTCGGCGCGGTGGACCCATTCCAGGGTGGCGAGCGCGGACTGGGTGGGGACGGGGATGCTGCTGTCGTGTTCGCGCCAGGAGTCGAAGGTCTTCCCGGCGGGGAGGCCGGCGGCTTTGCGGCGTGCGGTTTTGGTGGCTTCGTCGCGGCCGCGGACTTCTTCGGCGAGTAGGACGCGTAGCACTTCGGTGGGGTCCCAGCGTTGGGCTTTCGCGGTGGCGAGGACTTCGGGTGCGGCGGCGCGGAGGTAGGGCAGTCGCATGCGCCGCAGGATCGCGGTCAGGTCCTCGGGCAGCGCGGGCGCGGTCATCGTGGTGGGGGTCATCGGTTGGTGCTCCTTGTGGGGGTGGTGAAGTTGGCCCAGCTGCTGGTGCCGGGTTGGGCAGAATGGGTTTCATCGACGGTGACGAGTTCGGCCGGGTCGGCGCCGGTGGCTTGATGCTCGACGATCGCGACGAGGTCGTGCTCGGCGAACCGTCCCGCGGTGGCCGCCAATCCCAGCGCGGCGTCGACGGTGTCGGCCCCGACCAGGGCGGCGAGCTCGACCGCAGCAGCCATCTTGGAACGGATCCGGGTGGTGCCGGCCGCGGAGGCCTCGATCAGCCAGGTGTGGGCCCCTTCCCCGATCCGCAGGAACGCGTCCTCGGCGAGGTTGCGGGCCTTCGGCCGCGGCGGACGCGGGCTGCCGTCGGGGGCTTGGGGATGCTCAGGGTAGTGGCTCAGGTCGATCCGGGGGTTGCCCGGGGTCGAGAGCCGGTGTCGGGCGACCTCGACCAGCCCCCGCCGGCCCAGCGCCCATCCGGGCTGGAGCGGCAACGTGTCGAGGTCAGCAATTATGACCAGCTCGTGGCCGGCGACCCTCACCCAGACTTCCGTCCCGACCAGCCCGGGCGGTGTGGAGTAACGAACCGACCCGAACCGGATCGTCTGATCCGTGTGGACTGAACGGGCCTGGCCCAGCACCATCGTGTGTGGGGCCGCCGGCAGCGGGTGCAGCCGGCGACGTTCCTCGATCAGCGCCTGCGCCGGGACCCGTGCCGACTCGCGATGGATCCGCTGGTTGACCTTGGCCATGAACGCCTCACATGCGGCCTCCAACTCGCCGAAGGAGGCATACTCGGCGCGCAGGTTCGCCTCGGTGGGCACCAGATCGGCCTTGGCGATCTTGACCGTCGCCTCGGTGCCGCCCTTGGACTCGGGATCGTAGGGCACGCAGGTATGGACCTGGGTCCCGTAATGGCGGGCCGCTTCCACGATCTGCGGATGCCGCACCGCGACCCCGGCGACGTGGTCGATGGTGACCGTCTTCGGGTTGTCCGTCAGCACATACGACGGGACCCCGCCCAGGCGGCGCAGCGTGGCATCCAGACACGACACCAACGACGGCAAGCTCTGATCCCAGACCGGGATCACCACCCGGAACCGGGACCAGGCCAGCCAAGCGCAGAACAGCAATGTGCGACGCGGCACGCCGTCGGGGCCCGGCACTCGTGGGCCCTCGCCCCAGTCGAACTGCAGCCAGAGCCCGGGCTCGGTGATCCAAGGCCGATACGTGCGGCGGTGCCCCGCCCGCCACGCGGCCTTCGCCTCCGCGACCGCGCGTCTGGTGGTGCGATCCGTGCCGATGTACCCCAGCCCGACGAGCCGCTCGTGGACCACATCGGCGCGGACCTTGCCCTTGCTGCGCTCGATCCACTCCTCGATCTTCGGCATGAACCGATCGATCATCCGCGGCCGCCGCCCCGGCCCCGTGACCGGCTGTCCCGCGTCCCGAGCAGCCGCATAACGTCGCACCGTCTTCGGGTCGACCCCGGCCAGCCCTGCGGCCGAGTGCGCAACACCCGTGGCGTCGAACGCCTCCAGAATTTCCATGATCTCCCTGTCAGACTTCTTCATAAGGTCCCTCCGGTGGAACTCGCTCGTGGTGGTCGAAGACCTCGAGCAAACCCGGAGAGACCCCCCTAACGCCGGGACCGACACGGCCAATCCCACGACTCAAGAACAGGGAGATGAGCTGTCCGTCAAGAGGGAAGTCCGTGTCCGCCTACAAGGAGACTGGCATGTCCGCTAGCACGGGCCACGATCGCCGCTTGTTC
>DOWQ01000376.1:0-4551 GCA_003519485.1 Streptomyces sp.
CCGGGACGACGGTGACGAGCTCCGCGAACCGCTCGGGCACGTCGACAGCCAGCGGCGTGCAGTCGTGCGGCGGCCGGTCGTCGACGAGGACGATGCGGCGGGGGGCCGGGCCCCCGGCGGCGACGGCCTCGTCCAGGGTGTTGACCGGGCCGTTGGACCAGGGGGCGACGGGCACGCCGGCCTGCTCGGCAATCAGCTTGGACCNNCCGTGGTCATCCCGGCCGCCGTCCCCGCTGTCGTCCCGGACGCCGCTGTCGTTGCGGACGGCGTCCCCGACGGCGTACCGGATCCTGCTCCCGCAGGCGTCCTGCGTGCCATCAGAAGTCCTCCGCGCCGCCGGCGGCATCCGTGCCGGGGCCCCCGCCCGCCGCGTCCGGCCGGCCGCCCGTGAAGAACGCCCCGCGCCGCACCACGAACGGGCCGATCGCGAGCAGGTCCACCGGCGACGAGCCGAAGCACTCCAGCGCGTCGCGCGGGTCGTCGACCATCGGCCTCCCGGCCGTGTTGAGGCTGGTGTTGACGACGACGGGCAGCCCGGTCAGCCGTTCGAAGGAGCCGAGCATCCGGGCGACGAGCGGTTCGGTCACCGGGTCGACCGTCTGGATGCGGGCGGTGCCGTCCACATGGACGACGGCCGGGATGCGTTCCCGCCATTCCTCGGCCACGTCGTGGACGAAGAGCATGTACGGGCTGGGGAGCGGCCCGTCGAAGATCTCGGACGCCCGCTCGGCCAGCACCATGGGCGCCACCGGGCGGAACTGCTCACGCCCCTTGACGTCGTTCAGCCGTTCGAGGTTGCCCGAGCGGCCCGGGTGGGCGAGCAGCGACCGGTGCCCCAGCGCCCGCGGCCCGAACTCCGCGCGGCCCTGGAACCAGGCGACGATCTGGTCCTCCGCCAGCGCCCCGGCCACGGTCTCGGCGACGTCGACCGGCCGTTCGAACGGCACGGCGGCCGTTTTGAGCCACGCCTCCAGCTCGGCATCGGACCAGCGGCGCCCGAGGTCGGCACCGGCGACCGGCTCCGTCCGGTCGCCGCCGCCCGCGGCGAGCAGCAGCGCGCTGCCCATCGCCGTACCGGCGTCGCCGGAGGCGGGCTGCACCCACACCCGGTCGAAGGGGCCCTCGCGGGCGATACGGGAGTTGGCGACGCAGTTGAGCGCCACTCCCCCGGCCATCGTGAGCACCGAGTCGTGGGTCTTCCCGTGCAGCCAGCGGGCGAGGTCCAGGAGCGTCTCCTCCAGGCACGCCTGCGCGCTGGCGGCGAGGTCCGCGTGCTCCTGGGTCCACGCCTCGCCGGGGCGCAGCGCGCCGCACAGCTCGGCCCAGGGCACGTCGGCCGCGCGGAAGCCGCCGTCGCCGGTCGGGTGGACGTACTTGCGCAACTCGCCGAGCATCCGCGGGCTGCCGTACGAGGCNNNCGGTTCGATCCGGTCGCCGATGCGGCGGCCGGCGAGGTGCGAGGTGGCCTCGCCGCGGCCGTCGAGGACGAGCACGGAGGAGGTCTCGGCGCCGGGCGCGGCGAGCGCGCTGGAAGCTGCGTGCGCCATGTGGTGCGGGACGAAGGAGACGAGGTCCGGGTCGAGGCCCGGCAGTGCGGTGCTGAGAAAATTGGGTGCCTCGCGGGCGTACGTTAGCCGCAGATGGTCCCAGGGGTCGTCGAGCCCCATCTGGTCGGCGGGGCGCGCGAGTCCGGGGTCGAACGAATAGGCGACGGCGTCGAGGTCCTGGGGGCGCAGACCGGCCTCGGCGAGACACCAGGCAGCCGCCTTCTCGGGCAGCTCCCAGGCGGAGAAGGGCAGCGGCCGCTTGCCGTGCTTGCGCCGCGAGAAGCGTTCCTCCTCGGCGGCGGCGACCACGCGCCCGTCGATGACGAGCGCGGCGGCGGGGTCGTGGAAGAGAGCGTTGATTCCAAGAATGCGCATGGGCGTTCGCTCTTTCGGCGGCCGGGGCCGCAACGGTCTCGATGGATTGAGGACTGAAGGAGCGGTACCGGACGGGTGGAGCGCGCAGGTCCCGGCCCCGGCCCGCGGTGGGGCCGGGACCGGTCGCGTACGTGCTCGTGGCCGGGTGCCGGAGCGGGGCTCCGGGCGTCAGGCGGCGGCAGCGGTCTGCCTGCCCCGGTACCAGTCGATCGTGCGGGCGAGCCCTTCGTCGGCCCCGACGCGCGGCTCCCACTGGAGCTTTCCGCGGGCGAGGGCGATGTCCGGGCAGCGCACGGCCGGGTCGTCCGTGGGCCGCTCTATGAAGCGGACCGTGGACGTGGAGCCGGCGAGTTCCACGATCTTGTGGGCCAGTTCGAGCATGGAGATCTCGACCGGGTTCCCGATGTTGACCGGTCCGAGCAGCTCGGAGGCGGCCATGGCCAGGATGCCGCGCACGGTGTCGTCGACGTAGGCGAGGGAGCGGGTCTGCCGCCCGTCGCCGGTGACGGTGAGCGGCTCGCCGGCCAGTGCCTGGCGGATGAAGGTGGGTACGGCCCGCCCGTCGTAGCCGCGCATCCGCGGCCCGTAGGTGTTGAACAGCCGTACGATCCCGGTGTCCGTGCCGTGCGCCGACGCCTCGGCGGTGGTGAGCGCCTCGCCGAAGCGCTTGGCCTCGTCGTAGACGCTGCGCGGACCGACCGGGTTGACGTTGCCCCAGTACCGCTCGTTCTGCGGGTGCTGCTGCGGGTCGCCGTACGCCTCCGAGGTGGAGGCGAGGATGAAGCGGGCGCCCAGCCGGCGGGCGAGCGCCAGGGCGTTACGGGTGCCGAGGCTTCCCGTGTCAAGGGTGTGCAGGGGCAGCCGCAGATAGTCCGCGGGCGACGCGGGCGACGCGAAGTGCAGTACGAGATCGGCCGCGACACCCGGGTCGAACGGCTCGGTGACGTCCGCCCGGACCAACCGGAAACCGGGGTGGCCCGAGAGGTGGGCGACGTTCTCGACCGCTCCTGTGCAGAAGTCGTCCACGCAGGTGACGGCGGTGCCCTGGTCGAGCAGCGCCGTGCACAGGTGGGATCCGACGAAGCCGGCCCCGCCCGTGACGACGGCGTGCCGCCAGCGACGGCCCCGGCCGTCGTCCGAAGCTTCGGCAGCGGCCGAAGTCCCCTCCGCGGGCGTGATGGTGGGTACGCCCGCCACGGGGCCCGGCGAGCCGGCTGTGACTGCCTCTGCGGCGTCCATGGGAATGTCTCCTTCCTGCGCCGGTTGGAGTTACCTCACTTCTCCTGGAAGACCGCTTTCTCCACCTGGTCGGGGCCGGTGAACTTCTTCTGGCCCAGCCGGGAGATCTTGTCGACGATCCCGCTGTCGGCGCCGTTGTTCTCGGCGAGCGACACGAGGGACTCGCGGTCGGTGGGGTAGTCGGCGCCCTTGAGGGCCTTCTGGAGTTCGATCGGGTTCACGGCCATGATGTCCTCCTGGGTGTGTACGGGCTGACGAGCCGTCCGGGTCCGGCCCCAGGTGTGTCCGGTCCCGGTGTCACGGTCCCGGTGTCACGGTCCCGGTGTAACGGTCCGTCCGGACGGCTCCACCCCAGTACCCGTCTCTTCCGTGACCAATCAGGACGTACCCCGGTCGGCGTACTCACGCGGCGCAGCGCCCGCCGTACCGGTTGCGCCGGTAGCACCGGCTGCTCCGGTCGCGCCTTTCGCGCTGCCGGGGCGCTCGCCGCCCGGGAGGTGGTAGACGGCGAAGGCCCGCCGGATGACGGGCTGGGCGACGTTCCGCACCAGCACGCCGCCGCTGGTCATGCCGTGTTCCGAGCCCAGGTGCGCGTGGCCGTGCACGGCCAGGTCCGCCCCGGCGGCGTCCATGGCCTCCGCGAGTTGGTAGCTGCCGAGGAACGGATAGATCTCCACCGGCTCCCCCGCGAGCGTGTCGGGCACGGGCGAGAAGTGGGTGAGGGCGATCCGGACGGCGCAACCCTGCTCCGCCAGGTCCTCCAGGGCGGTGCGCAGGCTGTCCGCGCTGAGCCGGGCGCTGCGTACGAACGCCTTCATCTCGGGCTCGCCGAACTCGCCCGCGCTGCGCCCCGCGAAGCCGCCGCAGAAGCCCTTGGTGCCGGCGATGCCGACGGGCGTGCCCGCCACCCGGACCACCGTGTTCTCGCCCTCGAGGACCGTCGCTCCGGCGGCGCGGAGGACGGCCGTGACGTCGTCCGGGCAGTCGTCCTGGTAATCGTGGTTGCCGAGCACCGCGATGACGGGCACGGACAGCCCGGCGATCTCGTCGGCGACCACCTGTGCCTCCTCGCGGGTGCCGTGGCGGGTGAGGTCACCGGCCAGCAGCAGGAAGTCGGCGCAATCGGGCAGACTTTCGAACGCGGGGCGGAGCAGCCCCCGGCTGTCCGGCCCCATGTGGATGTCGCCGACGGCCGCGATGCGGATCATGAGAGCTCCTCCGGGCGGTCGGGCGCGCTGTGGTCGCTCAGCACGATGTCGCTGCGCACGGGCACGTCGGGAAGCTCCTCCTCCACGATCCGCAGGATCTCCTCCCGGGAGGTGGCCGTGGGCACCGTGCCGGTCAGCAGCAGGGTGTTCCCGCGCATTTCGAGGCGCATGCCCATGTCGCC
>DOWQ01000376.1:4605-6003 GCA_003519485.1 Streptomyces sp.
GAGGAAGGCGCCGGGCATGGGCGCCGCCCCGCACTCGCGCCGCACCCGGGACCAGTCGATCTTCTCCCGCAGCGTCCGCGCGATCGGCAGCACTCCGCTGAAGTCGCAGTGGTGTTCGGAGAAGGCGTTGAGGAGCCCGATGAGCAGGTCCGTCGGTGACAGCACGGGCATGTGCACCGAGTCCACCGGGAGGATCTCCGCCCGGCCCAGGAGTTCGCGGGTCACGGGCCGCCGGGTGAGTTCGAAGATGAGGTCCACGTCCTGGCCCCGGCAGCGCGCCTTGAGCAGCCAGTCCTCCGGCGGCGTGTAGACCGGCAGCCCGGCCTCCCGCAGCGTGTCGGCCACCGCTCCGGCGTCCTCGGGGAGGATGCAGAAGTCGGCGTCGTGCTGGAGGCGGGCCATGTTGCCGTGCGCGTAGGCGGCGACACCGCCGGCCAGCGCGAAGGGATGTCCGTCTGCCTTGAGGAGCGCCGCGACCTGTTTGGTCGCCTCCAGGATGGCCTGCATGCGGTCCGGGGGCAGCGCCTCGTACCCGCCCGGCTCGCCGGGACCGTACGGCCCGTCCTGCCCGCGCGGTGGCCTGTCGGGGCCGTCCACCGGACCGCCCGGTACGGCCGGTCCGTCCGCACCGTCCGGGCCGCCGGTCTCTCCGGGCGTTCCGTCCCTGCCGGGTCGCGGTTCGCCGGAGCCCGCCGCGAGGCGCAGCCCGGACGGCTTGCCGCGCTGTCCCGCGCGGGGGGTGTTCTCCGGTTCTTCCGCCACCGTCACTCCGTCTCTCCTCACCCCGCCCCCTCACGGCCAGGACGACTCGCACCGCGGCACGACGACGAGTTCGGGGATCACGCTGCCCGTGGGCACCGACAGGGCGTACAGCACCGTGTCCGCGACGATGTCGGGGCTCTGCAGCGTGGAGGTGTCGGCGTCGGGGAAGCGGTCGAGGACGAACGGGGTCTCCATGCCGCCCGCGATGATTCCGGTGACCCCGACGCCCAGGCAGTCCCGCTGGGCCTCCTTGAAGAGCGTGTGGGTGAACGCGCGCAGCCCGGACTTCCCGGCCGCGTACGGGCCGGCCTCGGTCCAGGTGCGGTTGGCCGCCGTGGAGAGGATGTTCACGATGTGGCCGTGGCCCCGGCCGACCATGCGCCGGTACGCCTCCAGGCACAGGTACATCGGGCCCAGCAGGTTGGTTCCGATCACCCGGGTCACCTCGTCGGCCGACAGGTGTTCGATCGGCTTGGAGACGTCCACGGCCGCGTTGTTCACCAGGATGTCCAGCGGCTGCGCGGTCTCGTCCAGATCCCGGAACACCTCGGCCGCGGCCGCCGGGTCCCGTACGTCCAGCTCGGTGAACCGGGCCTGGCAGCCCTCCTCCTTGAGCTCGCGGCAGAGCTCCTCGGC
>DOWQ01000618.1 GCA_003519485.1 Streptomyces sp.
GGACGCGGGTGCGGTCCGCGGCTCCGAGCCGCTCGCCGCGGGACCGGGCCGCGCGCAGGGCGGCGGCGAGAGCCGGCTCGCCCGGTTCCTCGGTGAGGACAGCGTCGGCGAGGATCTCGGGGTCCGTACCGACTCCGAGAGCATGCGGGGCACGCCGGGCCGGATGGCCCGCGGCTACGCGGAGCTGTTCACCCCACGCTCTTCGACCTGACCACGTTCCCCAACGACGAGGGCTACGACGAGCTCGTCCTGGTCCGGAACATCCCGCTGCGCTCGGTGTGCGAGCACCACCTGTTGCCCTTCACCGGCACCGCTCACGTCGGCTACCTGCCGGGGAAGCGGATTCTGGGCCTGTCCAAGCTCGCCCGTCGTGGAGCACTTCGCCTGCCGCCCCCAGGTGCAGGAGCGCCTCACCAAGCAGGTGGCCGACTGGCTGCGGACCCAGCTGGACCCGATGGGCGTTGGCGTCGTCATCGAGGCCGAGCACACCTGCATGACCCTGCGCGGCGTGCGCGCCGCCGGCACGACGACCGTGACCTCGACCCTGCTCGGGCTGCTCCGGGACGACGCCCGGTCCCGCAGCGAATTCCTCGGCCTGACCGGCCGGACGCCCTGATCGGACGGCTCGACCGGCCGGACGGACTTACGGCCGGTGCGCCGGGAACGAGCCCAGGCGCGGCCGCCCCTCCTGTCAGACGGTGAGCACGCTGATCCCCAGGCCGAACAGCGCCGGCACCTTGACCGCCTCGAACGCGATGTACGCCAGGTGGGCGGCGGAGCGGGGCAGTTCCTCTCCGGCCAGGACGCGGTCGGAGCGGCGGTTGAGGCGGGGGCGGATCAGCGTGAGCTGCCCGGTGAGCAGAGCTGCGGCGGTCGCGGTGAACACGATGACCGGTACCGGCGGCGTACCCCCCGCGACCGCGACGATCACCACGGCCGCCAGGACGGCCTCCGCCAGATTGAGCGCCCGGAAGACGATCCGTCCGATGCCGAGACCGATGGGGACGGTCACTCCCGGCGCCCGGAACTTGAGCGGCGTCTCCAGAAAGGAGATCGCAAGCACCATGCCGAGCCAGAGGAAGGTGGCGGCGCCGCTCAGCGCGGCTGACGTGGCATTCATCGCTGCATGACTCTTTTCTGTGAACCTTCGCGGGCGGGATGCGGACGGTACGGACTCCCCGCGGTGCGGGTGCGCGGGCGCGGTGGCCGGTGGCGCGGTGCCCGCGCCGGGAGCGGCCGGTCAGGTGCCGGTCGGGGCGAAGTGCGCCAGGCAGACGTCGGGCTCCACGAACGGCTCGAGCCGGGTGGCCGCCACCGGAGCGCGCAGCTCCGCCAGCGCGCCCTGCATCAGGCCGAGGTGGACGGAGCAGACGACCGGCCCGAATTCCTCCGCGAGTTCGAGGAACGGGCAGTGCCGCAGCCGTACACGCGCCGGCGCCCCGCTCCCCGCGGGCGGTTCCGGGGCGAAGCCCTCGTCGGCCAGCATGGTGGTGAGCCGGCCGACCGCCTCGTCGGCGGTCAGCCGTCGGAACGGCGGTGCCTGGCCGATCAGATACCGCCCCCAGGTCCGGCCGGTCTCCATGGCCTCCGCCTGGGCCTCGGCGCGGGACTCCGGCGAGACCAGCCGGCTGAGCAGGATCCGGGCCAGCAGGTGGTAACTGCGGGGTCCGCCGCGGTCCATGCCCGGGTGCGCGGTGTGGACCCTGCGCGGCCGCCCGGGCCCCGCCGGCTCCTCCAGCGCCCGTACGACGGTCCCCTGCGCGACCAGCGCGTCCAGATGGAAGCGGACCGTGTTGGGGTGGATCCCGACCCGCTCGGCGACCTCGGTCACGCCCAACGGCTCCTGGGACGCCCGCAGCGCGTCGAGCACCGCGCGGCGGCGCGGGCTGCGCCGGGAGTCCGCCCGCTCCCCGGCCACGGCGGTCAGCCTTCCTGGAGCTGCGGCGGCAGGCCGGCGACAAGCGGGTGGTCACGCTCGATCAGCCCCAGCTGTGACGCGCCGCCGGGGGAGCCGAGTTCGTCGAAGAACTCGACGTTCGCCTTGTAGTAGTCCTTCCACTCCTCGGGAGTGTCGTCCTCGTAGAAGATCGCCTCGACGGGGCAGACCGGCTCACAGGCGCCGCAGTCGACGCACTCGTCGGGGTGGATGTAGAGGGACCGCTGCCCCTCGTAGATGCAGTCGACAGGGCACTCCTCGATGCACGCCTTGTCCTTGACGTCGACGCAAGGCTGGGCGATGACATAGGTCATGAGGCGCTCCTGACACGCAGGTCCGAGGTTTTTACGAATAATACATGTGATATTGGTTCGCAGTGACGGGGTGAAAGGGGAGCGCTGTGGCACCGACCTCAGAGGTATTCATCCAGGCGACCGGGACCGACCCGGCTGTCCGGGCGCAGGAGGCGATCCGCGAGGATCACGAGCGGCTGCGAGCCGAGCTGGCCGCGCTCACCGGACAGGCCGCGCGTGCCGGGCAGGCCGTACGCGCCGGGCAGGAGGGTGACGGCGGCAGTGGACCGGAGCCGGGCTCGCTTGCCGAGTTCTGCACCGGTGAGCTCCGCCGCCGGATGTCCGCGACCGACCGGACGTTGTACGCGGCAGCCTCCGGAGCCGCGGAGACCCGGCTGCTGGTGCGCGCGCTGCGCAGAGGTCTGTCGGAGCTCGACCGGCACATCGACGCGCTCGGGGCCGGGGGTGACCCGGCGGCCGCGGGCCGGGTGATCGAGGCGCTGCTGGCCGTACAGCTGTCGGTCGAGGAGACCGTGCTGCTGCCCGCGCTCGCCGCCCTGCCGGGCGCCGACCTGCGCTCGCTCGTCGCCGACCGGGACATCCTGCTCAGCGGCGGCCGGCTCGAGGACCCCGCCGTCCTCGACGTCCGGGAGATCCCGCACGGCAGGCGGCACCCGCGCATCTTCGCGCGCTACGCCCGTCTCGCTCCCGGCGAGGCGTTCACCATCGTCAACAACCACGATCCCAAGCCGCTGCGGCGCGAGTTCGAGGCCACCCACCCGGGGGCGTACACCTGGGACTACGACGAATCGGACCCCGAGCTGTGGCGGGTCCGGATCGGGCGGACGGCAGTCGATGGCTGAGGAGTACACCGCCTCCGCCGGTCAGGACGGTCAGGAAGGATGGGACGGACAGGATGGATCGGACGCCCCGTCGCCCGCCGCACGACGGGGGACGGCGGAACAGCCCGCCGCGCGACCGGCGTCAGCCAAGGAGGGGGCCGCCGGGAGGGAGCCGGCCGTGGAACAACCTGCCTCGGAGGATCCCGCACGGGAGCAGCCTGCCCGGGAGGGGCCCGGCGGGGAACCGGCCGCAGGGGAACAGCCGGGTGACGCCGGCGCACCTGTGCCGCGCGTCCTGTGCGACGTCCAGGCGCTCGCCGGGCTCGTCCCCTCGCCGCCCGGGGCCCTGTGGAGGCTCGCCGAATCGGGGCGTCAGCTCGACGCGAACCTCGTCCATCTCCCGCCCGGCCGACGGGTGGAGCTGCACACCGAGCCGGAGCTCGACGTCCTGCTGCTGGTCGTCGCGGGCGGCGGCGCACTGAGCAGCCCGGACCGGTCCGAACAGCTCGCCCCGGGGACTCTGGCCTGGCTGCCCCACGGCTCCACCCGCAGCCTCGCCGCGGACGCGGAGGGGCTTACGTATTTCACCGTCCACCGGAGGCGCCCCGGCATGCGGATCGGTTACCGTCCGGGCGAGGCGGGAAAGCCGCCGGACACGCCCTGACCGGCGCCCGGCCGTGCCGGAGGCCGGATTTGCGTCCGGGCGGGCCGGCGCCGGCGCGGCCGGGAAGCGCGAGCGGGAGCGGCCGCCGCGCGGGGGCAGCTATACGTATGGGCGGGCCGAGGAGAACCTCGACCCGCCCATACAGATACTGCACTGTGTCCGAGGGGGGACTTGAACCCCCACGCCCGATAAAGGGCACTAGCACCTCAAGCTAGCGCGTCTGCCATTCCGCCACCCGGACGAGGTGTCCGCCGCCCCGGCCGTGGCCCTGGCGACGTGGAAAACCATAGCAAACATCCTGGCTCCCCGATCACCCGGCCGGACCCGCCGACCGGTTGCGGAGGCGGCGCCCGGCGCCCGCTCCCCTGCCCCTCGTCCGACCGGCTCCCCGTCCCTCGCCCGGGTCGCTCCGTGACCCTCGCCCGGTCCCGTGCCGGGACCGGCGCGGCATGGCCTTGGGGGACCGCCCTCCGCGGGGGAGGATGGCGGCGGAACCCCTTCCCGGGCCGTCCGCATCCGGCCTGCCCGGGCAGCGAACAGGAGGAGGCAGCGTGAGCGAGTCGCACCCGACCGCGACCACCACCAGCACCGTCCCCGGCGAGGACGAGGTCGTCGATCTCTGCCGGGACCTGATCCGGATCGACACCAGCAACTACGGGGACCACTCCGGGCCGGGCGAGCGCGCCGCCGCAGAGTACGTCGCCGAGAAGCTCGCCGAGGTGGGCCTGGAGCCGCAGATCTTCGAGTCGCACCCGGGCCGCGCCTCGACCGTGGCGCGGATCGCCGGCGAGGACCCGTCCCGGCCCGCGCTGCTCATCCACGGGCACACCGACGTCGTACCGGCCAACGCCGAGGACTGGACGCACCACCCCTTCTCCGGTGAGATCGCCGACGACTGCGTGTGGGGCCGCGGCGCGGTCGACATGAAGGACATGGACGCGATGACGCTCGCGGTCGTACGCGACCGGCTGCGCAGCGGACGGAAGCCGCCGCGCGACATCGTGCTGGCCTTCCTGGCGGACGAGGAGGCGGGCGGTGTCTACGGCGCCCGGCATCTCGTCGACCGGCACCCCGGCCTCTTCGAGGGCGTGACCGAGGCGATCGGCGAGGTCGGTGGCTTCTCCTTCACGGTCAACGAGAACCTCCGGCTGTACCTGGTGGAGACCGCTCAGAAGGGCATGCACTGGATGCGGCTCACCGTGGACGGCACCGCCGGGCACGGCTCGATGACGAACGACGACAATGCGATCACCGAGCTGTGCGAGGCGGTCGCCCGGCTCGGCAAGCACACGTTCCCACTGCGGATCACCAAGACCGTGCGGTCCTTCCTCGACGAGCTGTCCGACGCGCTCGGCACCCCGCTCGACCCCGAGAACATGGACGAGACGCTGGCCAAGCTCGGCGGCATCGCGAAGATCATCGGTGCCACGCTCCACAACACCGCCGCCCCGACGATGCTCGGCGCCGGCTACAAGGTGAATGTGATCCCCGGGCAGGCGACCGCCCACGTCGACGGGCGCTTCCTGCCCGGCCACGAGGAAGAGTTCCTGGCCGACCTCGAACGGGTCCTCGGCCCGCGCGTGCAGCGCGAGGACGTGCACTCCGACAAAGCCCTGGAGACGACCTTCGACGGCTCGCTGGTGGACGCCATGCAGTACGCGCTCAAGGCCGAGGACCCGATCGCGCGCGCCGTGCCGTACTGCCTCTCCGGGGGCACGGACGCCAAGTCCTTCGACGACCTCGGCATCCGCTGCTTCGGCTTCGCCCCGCTGAAGCTGCCGCCGGAGCTGGACTTCGCCGGGATGTTCCACGGCGTGGACGAGCGAGTGCCGGTGGACGGCCTCAAGTTCGGGGTGCGGGTGCTGGACCGGTTCCTGGACCGCTGCTGACACCGACAGGCGGGGTACGGGAGTTGAACGTCCGGGAAGTCGCCTCTGTGTTCGCACTTAGCTGGAAAGGGTGAATGGGCTTATCAGCTCGTACCCCGTTTCCCCCCTCCTCGTTACAGGTAGTGCGAACCGAAGTTGGGCTCGCATTGCCAACAAGGAGGATTAAATGATCAAGAAGGTCGTCGCTGTCGCGGCTGCTGCTGGCGGTCTCGTGCTCGCGGGTGCGGGTATGGCCGTTGCCGACTCCGAAGCTCAGGGTGCCGCTGTGAATTCCCCGGGCGTCGGTTCGGGCAACGTCATTCAGGTTCCCGTTCACGCCCCGGTGAACGTCTGTGGCAACACGGTCTCCGTGATCGGGCTGCTGAACCCCGCCTTCGGCAACACGTGTGTCAACGACTGACGTTGAGCGACAGCCCGTAAGGGTGTGATCCCGGGTGGCCCCGGAGTGCACGCCGTGCATTCCGGGGCCACCCGGCTTCCGGGCGAGCGGGAACCATGCCCGCGAGCCTTTCGAATGGCAGAAGCAGAGGAACGGGACGATGCGACACCTCGCGAGAAACAGCCTGATCACAGTAGCCGCCGCAGGCGGCCTGCTCGCCGCCGGCGGCGGTTACGCTCACGCGGACTCGGGTGCTCAGGGCACCGCCGCGAACTCGCCGGGAGTTCTTTCCGGCAACACGGTCCAGGTGCCCGTCGACGCCCCGGTGAACGCCTGTGGCAACACCGTGAACGTCGTCGGTGCTCTCAATCCGGCCATGGGCAACGACTGTTCCAATGGCTCCGGCGGTGGCTCCTCGGAGTCCTCCGGCGACCACGGCTCGAACCAGCAGGGCGGTTCGGACGCCCAGGCTCAGGGGAGCAGCAGCAACTCCCCGGGCGTCGGCTCCGGGAACGTCGTCCAGGTGCCGGTCAACGCCCCGGTGAACGTCTGTGGCAACAGCGTGAACGTCGTCGGTGCCGGCAACACCGCCGCGGGCAACGACTGCTCCAACGAGTCGGGCCACGACCACGAGAAGCCGGACCACCCGGACCACCCGGACGAGCCCAAGAACCCGGAAAAGCCGCATAACCCCGACAAGCCGGACAGTCCCGAGAAGCCGGAGGACAAGCCGAAGCCGGCCGACAAGGCGCCGTCGTCCGACAAGGACACGCAGCTCGTCGCCCAGCCCGAGGCCACCGAGCAGCTCGCCGAGACCGGCAGTGACTCGCTCCCGCTGACCCTGCCGATCAGCGCGGGGCTGCTCATCGGGGGCGCGCTGCTCTACCGCCGTTCCCGGGTGAAGGCCTGACGCGAGCGGACCGCGCGGCCCGGTGAGGTGGCGCGGCCCGCACAGGGAAGGAGCGGGCCCCCACGCGGGGGCCCGCTCCTTCTTGGTGCGTGCGGGCCTGCCTGTGGCGGCCCCGGCGTCTCACCAGGTGGCGCTCATCTGTCGGATGATCCGGCGTCGCAGCCGCACCCTGCGGCTGCCGTCCCGGTGCAGCAGAAGTCGGTCCAGCTCCCAGTGTCCGTACTCGGCGTGGTCGGTCAGCAGGCGTGCGGCAGCCTTGCGGGAGACCCCGCGCGGTACGCGCACATCGCGAAATTCGTATTCCGGCATCGCATCTATTGTGCGTGCAGCGCCCGAGTACGGATAGCGTCTGCACTATGTCTGATGCTGCGCAGCCATCCGCTGCCGAGGTACGCGCCGCCGCCGAGGCGGTCAAGGCCGCGCTCGACCGTCACCTCGACGCGGTCGAGCGCCGGTCCGGCGAGGATGATCCGACCGTCTACGCCGCCTTCAACGAGCTGGCCGCGGCGGCCGAGGAGTACGACGAGCTGCTGTACGAGGCGTATGACGAGGTCACGCCCTTCGAGATCCCTGGAGACGACTCGCTGCCCGCGTACACCGGGCCCGACGAGCCGAGCGCCCTGAGCGTGCTGATCCGGCGGGACTACTCCGTCGTCGAGCCGCGTCGGCTCTTCGCCCAGGCACAGCGGGTCGCCGACCTCGACCCCGACGCGGACCCCGCCGTGGACGGCGGTGAGGATGAGGAAGCCGGCAGTATCGGCAACAGCGTGCACACCGCCCTCGGTGTGTTGTTCGGGGAGTACGAACCGGACGAGATCGCGTCCCGGCACGAGGAGTTCGGTTTCGAGGAGGGCGACTCGACCCTGTGGGTGACCGCGGCGGACGAGTCGGCCGAGCCGGGGGAGTGGCTGACCGCTCCCTTCGACGACGTGGACCCTCAGCGCGTCGTCTGCCGCTTCGATGTCAGCGCCGTCTTCGACGACGAGGACGAGGACGAGCAGCGGGAGGGGCCTGCGGACGGCGCCGAGCTGTAAGCCCGGCCGCCCCCCCGCGCGGGGTTGTGCCCCCGACATGCGATGGATCCGCCCCGCCCCGCTCGTTCCGGGCGGGGCGGACCCGTCTCCGTCTCCGGCGCCGGGACGGGGGCGGGCAGCACGGGCCTCCCGCGCACGCCGCGGCGGCGGGCGT
>DOWQ01000050.1 GCA_003519485.1 Streptomyces sp.
CTCGGCGGCCGCCCCGTGCCCGCCCACCGTCGGGCTCGGCGGCCGGCTCGGCGACCGCTCCGCAGCCGTCCAGCAGTCGCCGTGGAACCTACGGCCGGGGCCTACGGAGCCGCCGCGTCGACGGCCTTCACGATGCGCTTGTCGGACACCGGGTAGGCGGTGCCCAGCGCATGGGCGAAGTAGCTGACCCGCAGCTCCTCGATCATCCAGCGGATCTCCCGAACCTGCGACGGCACCGGACGGCCCGCGGGCAGCTGCTCCAGCAGCCAGGCGTACTCGTCCTGCATCTCCTTGACCTTCGCCATCCGGGCCCGGTCCCGCTCCGCGTTGGCCGGCATCTGCTGGAGGCGGCGGTCGGCCGCGACCAGATAGCGCATCAGGTCCGGCAGCCGGCGCATCCCGTGCTCCGTCACGAAGCCCGGCTTCACCAGATCCGCCAACTGCCCCCGGACGTCCGCCACCGAGGCCAGCAGCACCGGCGAGGTGGTGGAACGCAGCCGCTGCTCGCAGGCGTGCCAGGCGGCCAGCACCTCGCGCACCTTGCGGATCGCGTCCATCGTCGCGTCGACCAGGTCGGCCCGTACGGCCTCGTGCAGCTTGCGGAAGGACTCCTCGTCCCACGCCGGGCCGCCGCGGGCGGCGATGAGCCGGTCGGCCGCGGCGGTGACGCAGTCCTCGAAGAGCCCCTGGACGCTCCCGTGCGGATTCCGCGAGAGCGCCAGCTTCTGCTGGTTGCTCAGCTGGTCCTGGGCGAACTTGACCGGGTTGACGGGCACGCCCAGCAGGATCAGCCGGCGGGTGCCGCGCCACATCGCCTCGGCCTGCTCCTGTTCGGTGTCGTAGAGCCGTACGGCCACGGACGCGCCCTCGTCGGCCAGCGCCGGATACGCCTTGACGGGCTGGCCGGCCCGCCGGGTCTCGAAGGTGCGGGGGAGCGTCCCCACGGTCCACGAGGTCAGCCCGGTGCGCTGCTCCAGCCCGCTCAGGGCGCCGCTCGGGGCCGCCGTGCCTGCGCCCTTCCCGCTGACCTTTCCGCCGCCGCCCTTGGCGCCGCCGCGGGCGGCTCCCTCGAAGACCTGGTCGAACGCCTTGGTGATCGCCGCCTGCGTCTTCGGCCGGAGCCGCAGCTTGAGCGCCTCCAGGTCCTTGTCCTCGGCGATCGTGCGGCGGCGCTCGTCCACCACCCGGAACGTGATCTTGAGGTGACCCGGCACCTTGGCCAGGTCCCAGTCCTCCGGGGCGATCCGGACGCCGACCATCCGCTGGAGCTCGCGCCCGAGCGCGGCCGTCAGCGGCTCCTCCACCGGGGCGGTCTCCGGTCCGGCGAAGGACGCCAGGAAGCGCTGGGCGTAGTTCGGCGCCGGCACGTAGTTGCGCCGTACGGGCTTGGGGAGGGACCGGATCAGCTCGGTGACCACTTCCTCCCGCAGCCCCGGGATCTGCCAGTCGAAGCCCTCGGGAGTGACCTGGTTGAGCACCTGGAGCGGGATGTGCACGGTCACGCCGTCCGCGTCCGCGCCCGGCTCGAACTGGTACGTCACCCGGAGCTCGAGGTCACCCTGCCGCCAGGTGTCCGGGTAGTCGTCCTCGGTGACCGCCTGGGCCTGCTCGTTGATGAGCATCGACTTCTCGAAGTTGAGAAGCTCGGGCTCCTCCCGCCGCTTGCGCTTCCACCAGGAGTCGAAGTGCGCGCCCGACACGACCTCCTCGGGCAGCTGGCGGTCGTAGAAGTCGAACAGCGTCTCGTCGTCCACCAGGATGTCGCGGCGGCGGGCGCGGTGCTCCAGCTCCTCGACCTCGCTCAGCAGCTTCCGGTTGTCGTGGAAGAACTCGTGGTGGGTGCGCCAGTCACCCTCGACGAGCGCGTTGCGGATGAACAGCTCTCGGGACGTCTCCGGGTCGATCCTCCCGTAGTTGACCTTCCGCTGGGCGACGACCGGGACGCCGTACAGCGTCACCCGCTCGTACGCCATGACGGCCGCCTGCTTCTGCTCCCAGTGCGGCTCGCTGTAGGTGCGCTTCACCAGGTGCCCGGCGAGCGGTTCGACCCACTCCGGCTCGATCCGGGCGCTGACCCGGGCCCACAGGCGCGAGGTCTCCACCAGCTCCGCCGACATGATCCAGCGCGGCGGCTTCTTGAACAGCCCGGAGCCGGGGAACACCGCGAACTTGGCGCCCCGTGCGCCCAAATACTCGTTCTTGTCGGTGTCCTTCAGGCCGATGTGCGAGAGGAGACCGGCGAGGAGGGAGGCGTGCACGCGCTCCGGGGGCGCGTCCGGCTCGTCGCCCGCCGCGGGGTGGACGCCCATCGTCTTGGCGACCTGGCGCAGCTGGGCGTAGATGTCCTGCCACTCCCGTATCCGGAGGTAGTTCAGGAACTCGCCGCGGCACATCCGGCGGAAGGCCGAGGAGGACAGCGTCTTCTGCTGTTCGCGTACGTAACGCCAGAGGTTGAGGAAGGCGAGGAAGTCGGACGTCTCGTCGGCGAACCGCCGGTGCCGCTCGTCGGCCTGCTGCTTCTTCTCCGCCGGGCGCTCGCGCGGGTCCTGGATGGAGAGCGCCGCCGCGATGACCATGACCTCGCGGGCGCAGCCGTTCTTGTCGGCCTCCAGGACCATCCGGGCGAGCCGCGGGTCGACGGGCAGCTGCGCCAGTTTGCGGCCCATCGGCGTCAGCCGCTTCTTCGGGTCCTTCTGCTTGCCGTCGAGCGCGCCCAGCTCCTCGAGGAGCTGCACGCCGTCCTTGACGTTGCGGCGGTCCGGCGGGTCGATGAACGGGAACCGCTCGATGTCGCCGAGCCCGGCCGCGGTCATCTGCAGGATGACGGAGGCCAGGTTGGTACGGAGGATCTCGGCGTCCGTGTACTCCGGGCGGGCGAGGAAGTCCTCCTCGGAGTAGAGCCGCACGCAGATGCCGTCGGACGTACGGCCGCAGCGGCCCTTGCGCTGGTTGGCGCTGGCCTGCGAGACCGGCTCGATCGGCAGCCGCTGCACCTTGGTGCGGTGGCTGTAGCGGGAGATCCGGGCGGCGCCCGGGTCGATGACGTACCGGATGCCGGGGACGGTCAGGGACGTCTCCGCGACGTTCGTCGCCAGCACGATCCGGCGGCCGGTGTGGCGCTGGAAGACGCGGTGCTGCTCGGCGTGCGAGAGGCGCGCGTACAGCGGCAGCACCTCGGTGAGCCGCAGGTTCCGCTTGTTGAGCGCGTCGGCGGTGTCGCGGATCTCCCGCTCGCCGGAGAGGAACACCAGGATGTCGCCCGGGCCCTCGCGCTGGAGCTCGTCGACGGCCTCGCAGATCGCGGTGACCTGGTCGCGGTCGGCGTCCTCGGCGCCCTCCTCGAGGAGCGGCCGGTAGCGGACCTCGACCGGGAAGGTCCGCCCCGACACCTCGACGATCGGGGCGTCGACGCCGCGCTCCGTACGGAAGTGCCGGGCGAACCGCTGCGGGTCGATCGTCGCCGAGGTGATCACGAGCTTGAGGTCGGGGCGGCGCGGCAGCAGCTGGGCGAGGTAGCCGAGGATGAAGTCGATGTTGAGGCTGCGCTCGTGCGCCTCGTCGATGATGATCGTGTCGTACTGGCGCAGCTCGCGGTCCGTCTGGATCTCGGCGAGCAGGATGCCGTCCGTCATCAGCTTGAGGTTGGTGTCCGGCCCCACCTGGTCGGTGAACCGGACCTTCCAGCCGACCGCCTCGCCCAGCGGGGTGCGCAGCTCCTCGGCCACCCGCTCGGCGACCGTACGGGCCGCGATGCGGCGCGGCTGGGTGTGCCCGATGAGGCCCCGGACGCCGCGGCCCAGCTCCATGCAGATCTTGGGGATCTGGGTCGTCTTGCCGGAGCCGGTCTCGCCCGCGACGATCACGACCTGGTGATCGCGGATGGCCGCCAGGATCTCGTCCTTCTTCTGGCTGACCGGCAGCTCTTCCGGGTACGACACGGCCGGAACGGAGGCCAGGCGGCGGGCGACGCGCGCCTCGGCCCGCCCGACCTCGGTCGCGAGCTCGTCCAGCGCGGCCTGCCGGGCCTCGGGTTCACGGAGGCGGCGCGCGCCGTCGAACCGCCGCCGGAGCCGGTGCTCGTCGCGCAGCATCAGCTCGGACAGCCGCGTGCGGAGGTCGGCGGAGGCGGCGGCAGCGGACTCGGCGGAGGGGCCGGAGGAGCCGGAGGCGGAAGGCGTGGAAGTAGGCATACCGATCCCAGGATCTCACCTAGCCGGAACGTGTGGCCAACCAATTCCCCGCCTTCGCGGCGCGGCGGGGCTGCCGGCGTCCGGCCGCGGCGCCGGTTGCCGTCCGCCGCGCCGCTGTTTACGTCCGCCCCGCGGTACCGTCCCGCCGTACCGCCCCGTGTCTCCGTACCGCCTCGCGGTCGCCGCGGGCCTCGCGGTCCGGGGCCGGACGGCCTCCCGCGGAGCGCGCGGGAACGGGGGCACCGGACGGGTCGTTAAGATGCAAGGAGCCGACCCGTGGGGAGAGGGCCGAAATGATCAGCAGCCGTGCCGCGCACAGCCGCCGCTTCGCGGTGGTCGCGGCCTTCGGTGCGCTGATGGCGGTCCTCGGTGCGCTGTTCTGCGTGCAGGGCCTGGCCTCTTCGAGCGCCGCGCACGCCGGCGCGGGTCACGCCCCGTCCTCCGTATCGGCCGGGCCTGCGATGTCCGTTCCGGATCCGGCCGCGGCCTCCGGCGCCGCCGGTGCTTCCGGCCCTGCTGAGGCCGCGTCCTCCGTACCGGCTTCGGGCCCGGCCCCGGCCCCCGGCGGGTCCGAGACGGCCGGTGACGCGTCGCCCGACTCCGCCGACGAGGGGACGCCCGGCTGTGAGCGCCCGGAGGACCAGGGCACCGACCCGTCGCCGGTGCGCGGCGCGGCGGCGTACGACCAGTGCCCCACGCTCGTCGACGACCCGGCCGTCGCTGTCGGCGAGGCGCTGTACACGTCCCATGCGCTGACGGCCGTCCGGGGCCCGACCATGGCCGCGCCCACCCCCATGGAGCTCTCCGTCCTGCGCNNGCCGCCGGCCGGTCCGCGCGGACGCACACGCCTGGCGCGTGCTGTGTTCCGCCCGCCGGTCCCGCGATCAGGCATCCGACGCCCCGGACAGGAGAAGATCTTGACGAATCCCCGCACCGCTGTGCGGCTCGCACTGCGGGCCCCGCAACTCTGGCCGCCCGCCCGCTGGGGCGTCGCGCTGGCCGCCGCCGTGCTGACGGCGCTGGCCGCCGGGCTGCCCACGGCCGTGATCCCCAACCCGGTCTTCGGCCGGACCGTGCCGACGACGTGGTGGAGCTATCCGGTCCTCGCCGTCACCGCTGTACTCGGCGGGCTGCTGCTCGCCACGTACGTACGGACGGGCGCCGCACGCCGCACCGAGCCGCCCGCGCCGGACGGCGATGAGCGCCGTCGCCGCCGGTTCGGNNCGGTGTGCAACAAGATCGTCCTGCTGCTGCTCGGCACCTCCGGCGCGTTGAGCGTCTGGGCGCCGATCCAGCCGGTGCTGGCGGGTGCCTCGGTGCTGCTGCTGGCTGTGGCGGCCGTGCAGCGGCTGGCGGGTGAGGTCGCCTGCCCGGCGGTCCCCGGTACGGCAGCCGCGGCGGCGGCGGCAGGTGTGCCGCGCGGCTGACGCCGCCTCGGCGGACCTTGTCCGCGTCGCCGTCTGCTTCCGTCCGCCGCTGTCCGCTTCCCTCCGCGCCCGATCCTGCTGTCCGGTCCGTCCGACCGCTTCCCGTCGCGTGTCCCGCCCCGTTCCGGGGCCGGGTCCTCGGGGCGGTGCTCGGCGTACGGGCTTGGTGCGGGGCGCGGAATCCCGGACACCTGGCTCCGTACTGATCCCCCGATTCCCCGTGCCGTACATCCCATGAAGTCCGCACGGCCGCCCACCGGGCGCCGTGCCGCTCCCCCAGGAGACCTCTGCCATGACATCCACTGGAAATCCGAAAACCCCCACCGGAGCCGGAGCCGCTCCTGCCCGTAAGCGCCGTCGCGGCGTCGTCATCGGCGCGTGCGTCGCGGTCGCCGCGATGCTGCTGGGCATCCTGTCCCAGTTCGCCACCGGCGGCGGCTCGTCCGGTGGCGAGCCGGCCGCGGGTGGCAACGCGCCCGCCGAGGTGTCCGCCGACCCCGACTCCGGAACCTACGCCGAACTCGAGGGGCTGGCCCGCAGGGACGCCAAGGACCCGCTGGCCCAGGGCCGCGCGGACGCCCCCGTCGTCATGATCGAGTACGCCGACTTCAAGTGTCCCTTCTGCGGCAAGTTCGCCCGGGACACCGAGCCCGACCTGGTGAAGGAGTACGTCGACAAGGGCGTGCTGCGCATCGAATGGCGGAACTTGCCGGTCTTCGGCGCGGACTCCGACGCGGCGGCTCACGCGGCCTGGGCGGCCGGGCAGCAGGGCCGGTTCTGGAAGTTCCACGAGATCGCGTTCTCGGAGGACGACAACAAGAGCAAGGGCTTCCCCGACGCGCGGATCGAGGCCATCGCGCAGGAGGCGGGCATCGAGGACATGGACCGCTTCCAGCGTGACCGGAAGAGCGAAGCCGCCAAGAAGGCGGTGGACCGGGACCGTGAGGAGGCGTACGGCATCGGTGCCACCAGCACCCCGGCCTTCCTGATCAACGGCCGGCCGATCGCGGGCGCCCAGCCCAAGGAGGTCTTCACGGAGGCGATCGAGGCCGCCGCGAAGCAGGCCGGGCAGAAGGACGCCGACGGCGGGAAGTCCGGATCGAACGGTGCCGGCGGTGCCGGCGGTGNNGGCGGGGCCGGCGAATGACGGACATCGGCTATCTCGCCGCGTTCCTGGGCGGGTTGCTGGCGCTGCTGAGCCCGTGCAGCGCCCTGCTGCTGCCCGCCTTCTTCGCGTACTCGATCGACAGCACCTCCCGGCTGGTCGCCCGTACCGGCATCTTCTATCTCGGGTTGGCCACCACGCTGGTGCCGCTCGGCGTCGGCGGCTCGTACGCGGGCCGGTTCTTNNTACGGGAACCGCGATCTGCTGGTCGCCGTCAGCGGCTGGCTGATCATCGCGCTCGGCATCGCGCAGATCCTCGGCCTGGGCTTCGCCTCCCGCCGGCTCCAGGAGATCTCCGGCCGCATCCGGCCCACCACGGCGCTGAAGGTCTACGCCCTCGGCGCGGTCTACGGGCTCGCCGGCTTCTGCGCCGGGCCGATCCTCGGCAGCGTGCTCACCGTGGCCGCGGTCAGCGGCAGCCCGGCCTACGGGGGCGCGCTGCTGGCGGTGTACGCGCTGGGGATGGCCGTACCGCTGTTCGTACTGGCGCTGCTCTGGGAGCGGTTCGAACTGGGCAGCCGGAGCTGGCTGCGGGGCCGTGCCTTCCGGCTCGGCCGGCTGGAGCTGCACANNCACGTCCCTGCTGTCCGGGCTGTTCTTCATCCTGCTCGGCACGGTCTTCCTGGTCTTCGACGGGACGACGGCGCTGCCGGGGCTGCTCGGCGTGGACGGTTCCTTCGAGGCGGAGCGCTGGGCGCAGCAGGTGGGCGCGGTGGTGCCGGACTGGACGCTGCTGGCGGTGCTGGCCGCGGCGGCGGTCGCGATCCCGCTGCTGCGGGCGCTGCGCGGGCGCCGGCGGGGGC
>DOWQ01000051.1 GCA_003519485.1 Streptomyces sp.
GGCCGAGCGCGCGGCGCAGGGCCGCCGGCTCCGCGACCTCGCGGGTCTGTCGGACTGAGCCCGTGGCCCGGCGGACGGGACGGCCCCCGCCGAACGCCCGTGGCCCGGCACCGGACGTCCGGCGCCGGGCCACCTCACAGTTCCCCGGTGTCAGAAGCTGTGCCGGGAGCCGCCGTCGACCGGCAGCATCACTCCGGTGAGGTAGGAGGCGGCGGGGGAGAGGAAGAAGGCCGCCGCCTTGCCGAATTCGGCCGGGGTGCCGTAGCGGCCGAGCGGGATCGCCGCGATGTTGCGGGCGCGTGCCTCCTCGGCGTTGCCGGAGAGCTCGTCCAGCTCGCGCACCCGGTCCGTGTCGATACGGGCCGGGAGCAGCCCGATGACGCGGATGTCACGGGGGCCGAGCTCGACGGAGAGGGTCTTGGCGAAGCCCGCGAGGCCGGGCCGGAGGCCGTTGGAGATGGCCAGGCCCGGGATCGGCTCGTGCACCGAGCCGGACAGGACGAAGCCGATCACGCCGCCCGCCGGGAGTTCGGCGGCGGCGGTGCGGGCGAGCCGGACGGTGCCGAGGAAGACGGAGTCGAAGGCGGCCTGCCACTGCGCGTCGGTGTTGTCGGTGGCGCGGCCGGCGGGCGGGCCGCCGACGCTGATCAGGATGCCGTCGAAGCCGCCGAAGTGGCTGCGGGCGGCGTCGATCAGCTGCTGGGCGCCCGCCGGGTCGGCGTTGTCGACGGCGATGCCGACGGCGTTCGGGCCGAGTTCGGCGGCCGTGTCGGCGGCCCGCTTCTCGTCCCGTCCGCTGATCACGACCTTCGCGCCGTCGGCGACGAGCTCGCGGGCAGCGGCGAGGCCGAGGCCCCGGGTCGCGCCGGTGACGATGTACACGCGGTCGTTGAGTCCAAGATCCATGGGCTTATCGTCCCTCATCGCCCAGCGAGAGGGCGAGCGCGGTGTTCACGAGGCCGACATGGCTGAACGCCTGCGGGAAATTGCCGAGCTGGCGGCGGGCGACCGGGTCCCACTCCTCGGCCAGCAGCCCCACATCGTTGCGGATTTCGAGCAGCCGCTCGAAGAGGTCGCGGGCCTCCGCGCGGCGGCCGGTGGCGTGCAGGGCGTCGGCGAGCCAGAAGGAGCAGGCCAGGAAGGCGCCC
Source organism: Streptomyces sp. (assembly GCA_003519485.1). Lineage (GTDB taxonomy): Bacteria > Actinomycetota > Actinomycetes > Streptomycetales > Streptomycetaceae > Streptomyces. Next base: position 1,149 of record DOWQ01000051.1, read on the forward strand.
TCGCTGCCCGGCAGCCCGTCGACGTGGCTCTGGCCGGGGCTGTAGCGGCGGACGAAGCCGCCGTGGCCGAGCTCGCGGCACACGGCGTCGACCGTGCCGACGACGCGCGGGTCGGAGGCCGGCAGGAAGCCGACCTCAGGGATGAGGAGCGTGGCGGCGTCCAGCTCGGCGGAGCCGTAGTACTGGGTGAAGGTGTTGCGCTCCGGGTCGTAGCCCTGCTCGCACACCTCGCGGTGCACGGTGTCGCGCATGGCCCGCCAGCGGGCCGGGTCGCCGCGCAGCTTCGGGTTCTTCTCCACGGCCCGGACGGCGCGGTCCGCGGCGACCCAGGCCATCACCTTGGAGTGGACGAAGTGCCGGCGCGGGCCGCGCACCTCCCAGATCCCCTCGTCCGGCTCCTGCCACCGGCCCTCCAGGAACTCCATCAGCGCGCGCTGGAGGTTCCAGGCGTCCTCCTGCTGTTGGAGCCCGCTCTGCCGGGCGAGGTGAAGTGAGTCGAGGACTTCGCCGTAGACGTCGAGCTGGTGCTGCTCGACGGCGGCGTTGCCGATCCGGACCGGGGTGGAGGATTCGTAGCCCTTCAGCCAGGGCACCTCGAACTCGGTGAGCCGCCGCTCGCCCGCGATCCCGTACATGATCTGGAGGTCGGCGGGGGAGCCGGCGACCGCGCGCAGCAGCCAGTCCCGCCATTCCCTGGCCTCGGTGAGATAGCCGCTGGAGACGAGGGCGTTGAGGGTGAGGGTCGCGTCGCGCAACCAGCAGAAGCGGTAGTCCCAGTTGCGGACGCCGCCGATCTCCTCCGGGAGGGAGGTCGTCGCGGCGGCCACGATGCCGCCGCTCGGGCCGTAGGTGAGGGCCTTGAGGGTGATGAGCGAGCGCAGCACGGCCTCGCGCCAGGGGCCCTCGTAGCGGCACTCCGCCGACCACGCCTCCCAGTCCTCGATCGTGTGCTCGAGGGTCTCGTACGGATCGATGCGGCGCGGGTGCTTCTCGTGCGAGGGGTGCCAGGTGAGGACGAAGGCGACGCGCTCACCCGCGCCGATCGTGAAGTCGTAGCGGGTGGAGAAGTCCTTGCCGTACGACGGCAGGGCCGGCTCGCTGCGCAGCCAGACGGAGTCGGGGCCGGCGATGGCGACGTGGTGGCCGTCGGCGCGGCGCACCCAGGGCATGATGTTGCCGTAGTCGAAGCGCAGCCGGATCTGGCTGGCCATCGTCACCCGGCCGGACAGTCCCTCGACGACGCGGACGACATCCGGGGCGCGGTCGCGGTGCGGCATGAAGTCGGTGACCTTGACCGTGCCCGTGGGTGTCTCCCAGACCGTGTCCAGGACCAGGGTGTGACCGCGGTACGAGCGGTCGGCGCAGCTCTCGCCGCCTCGCGGGGCGATCCGCCAGTGTCCGTTCTCCGCGTCGCCCAGGAGGGCGGCGAAGCAGGCCGCGGAGTCGAAGCGGGGCAGGCAGAGCCAGTCGATCGAACCGTCCCGGCCGACCAGGGCGGCGGTCTGCAGATCACCGATGACCGCGTAGTCCTCGATGCGTCGCGGCACGTACTCCCCTTCCCGCGATGGTGTGGCTGCGGGTTGTCCGTCTGCCCGTAGCCTCCCGGGTGCAATCCCGGGCCGCCACCGGAGATGGGATCACACGGCCGCGGGTACGGCTTTCTCGGAGCTCCGTTCGGCGAGCCGTTCGGCCCGCTCGCGGCGGACGAGGACCACCCAGCCGACCGGGATGCCCGCGGTGAACAACCACCACTGGACCGCATACGCCATGTGCGGGCCGATGCTGCTGTGGTCCGGGCCGGGGACCGGCTCGGGGCTCTCGCCGGCGGGATCGGTCAGCTCGAGGTAACCGCCGAGCACCTGCCGGTCCAGCCGCTCGGCCTGCTGGCGGCTGTTGATCAGCATGAACTGCCGCTCGGGCAGCCCCTGCTTGTCCTTGATGCCACTGGCCTCGGTGGTCTCGTCGCCCATGAGCCGGCCGGTGACCGTGACCTCACCGGCGGGGGCGGGCGGTACCTGGGGGAACCGGGTGAGGTCGTGGCCGGCCTCGATCCAGCCGCGGTTCACCAGGGCCACCCGGCCGTCGTCGAGGACGAGCGGGGTGAGCACGTAGTAGCCGATGCTGTCGCTGCCGGCGGCGGTGCGCTGCCGGATCACGACCTCGTGCCGGGTGTCGTACGAGCCGGTGGCCGTCACATTGCGCCAGTAGTCGCCCTTGGGCACGGTGTGCCCGGGGGAGGTCAGCTCCGCCACCGGGACGGGCCGGGAGTCGAGATTCCGCTCGATCAGCTCGTTCTGCGCGACCCGGTACTCGTGGCGGTGCAGCTGCCAGAATCCCAGCTCGACCGTGACCGGGACGAGGACGAGCGCCACGAGGGTGAGGATCACCCACTGCCGGGACAACAGGAAGCGGTACACCCCATGACGGTACAACTCGGTCGTGGGGTGCCGGACGGGAGGGGGCGCCTCAGACGTGGTCGACGAGGCCCGCCTCTCCCTCGGCGCGGGCGCAGTGGGTCCCGCAGTACCAGTGCCCCGAGGCCTCCACGCCCTGGCCGATGATGCGAGACCGGCAGTGCTCGCAGATCGGCGCCATGCGATGGATGGCACAGGAGAAGCAGTCGAACACATGCACGGCACCCTGCGCGTGCACCTCGAAGCTCATGCCGTAGTCGTTTCCGCATACCTCACATCGGGCCATGCACCTCAGCCTGCGGGCGAGGGGCCGCAGTACGGAACGCCCGGCGGGCGAGTCGACCGTCATTCACCTGATTGCGGGGACACGTCCTGGAGCAGCTGCATGAACGCCGCCTCGTCGATCACCGGCGTGCCGGCCGAGCGCGCCTTGGCGGTCTTGGAGGTGGCCGACTCGGGGTCGTTGGTCACCAGCAGGCTGGTGAGCCTGGAGACGCTGGTGGCGATGTGCAGGCCCGCCTCGATCGCGCGGTCCTCCAGCAGCTCCCGGTCCACGGAGGTGTCACCGGAGAAGGCCACCCGCATCCCCTGGACCAGCGGCCCGCCCGCCGCATACCGGCCGGGGTTCGGATACGGGCAGGCCGGCCGCCTGCGGTTGGGGCGCCAGCTCATCGGGCGGTACGCCGCCGGCGGCCCGCCGGCCGGTGCCGGGGCGCTGTCGCTCCACTCGGTGAGCGGCCGGCAGACGTGCAGCGGCAGCGGCACTCCGGCGCCGGCCGCGAGATGGAGGCTGGGCCGGAACGCCTCGGCGAGCACCCGGGCGTCGTCGAGGGCGTGGTGCGCGCGCTGCTGCACGACGCCGTAGTGCGCGGCGAGCGACGCCAGCTTGTGGTTGGGCAGCGGCAGCTGCAGCTCCTTGGCCAGCGCGATGGTGCACAGCCGCTGCTGGACCGGCGCGGTGTGCCCCGCGCGGGCGTACTCCCGGGCGAGCATCGACCAGTCGAAGATCGCGTTGTGCGCGACGAGCACCCGGCCGTCGAGGCGGGCCGACAGCTCGCCCGTGATCTCCGGGAAGAGCGGCGCGCCGCGGAGCACCTCGCTCGTCAGCCCGTGGATCCACACCGGCCCGGGATCACGCTGCGGGTTGACTGTGGTGTACCAGTGGTCCTCCACGTTCCCCCGGGCGTCGAGACGGTAGACGGCGGCCGACACGATCCGGTCGTCGCGAGCGAGCCCGGTGGTCTCGACGTCGACGACGGCATACCCCTGCGGGTAGGCCGCGGGCCACGGGGGCGGCGTCGGGACGGGCTGCTGCCCGATGAGGGGTGCGGCTGCCGTTCGGTCTTCGAGCATGGTCCATGAGAATACGGGGCCCCTCCGACAGTGATACCCCGCCCCGGCTCCGTGCCCGGATCGCGGCCGGCCGGCGCACGGTCCGCGGCTGTCGAGTCCGGCGGGCCGGGTGTCCCGTCGGCGCGTCAACCGGCCGGCTGGGGCGGGGAGTCGGGGATCGGTGCCGCGGGAACCGGGGACTGGGCCCGGAGGCGGGCCTGGGCGACGTTCCGTCAGCTCCGCGGCGGGGCGTGGCGTGTGCCGGGGGAGGTGCCCCGTGCCGGGTGACGGGC
>DOWQ01000052.1:0-2061 GCA_003519485.1 Streptomyces sp.
GACGGGCCTCGGCCTCGGCGGAGGCGGCGGCGTTGGCTTCCGGGTCGTCGGTCGAGATCAGCGCGTACCAAGCCCCGTCCAGGTCGCCGTCCCGGTACGTACGGCGCTCCCAGCGCACCTCGCCCGCGACGGCCATCGCCTCGACGGACGGGGTCGCGGCCGGCGCGATCAGCAGCACGTCCGCGCCGGCGGCCACCAGGCCCGGCAGCCGCCGCTGGGCGACCTGGCCCGCGCCGAGCACGACCACCCGGCGGCCGGTCAGGCGCAGCCCGACGGGATAGGCGGAGGCCGGGGGAACGTCGTCGTGTCGGGTCATGGCGGGTGCGGCTCCTCGTGGCGGCGGGTTCGGCAGGCCGCTTCTGCACTGGAGCGGCGAGGGGGAAGGGATCGGCGTATCCCCTGGTACACCCTATGAGGCCGGGTGTTTCCGAGCTGTTTCGCGGATCACTTCGCGGCTCCCGGACCTGGCCGGGCAGCCGCGAAGCGATCCGTCCTGGATGTCTGCGGCAGGACGCCGTGGCGGCACGGCGCCGGTGCCACGCGACGGACGATACGGCGGCACGGCGGCCCGCGGCACGGACGCCGGTGTCATGGCGTCCGTGCCGCGGGGCCCCGGGTCACACCTTCTTCGTGACCCCGGCCGAGTCAAAGGTCGCCACCTCGTGCATCGCCCGGGCCGCGCTCTGCACGATCGGCAGCGCCAGCAGCGCCCCGGTGCCCTCTCCCAGCCGCAGGTCCAAATCGACCAGTGGCCGCAGGCCCAGCTTGGTGAGGGCCGCGACATGGCCGGGCTCCGCGCTGCGGTGGCCGGCGATGCACGCGGCGAGGGACTCGGGGGCGATCGCGCGGGCGACCAGTGCGGCCGCTCCGGCGCTCACCCCGTCGAGGATCACCGGCGTACGCAGCGAGGCGCCGCCGAGGATGAGCCCGACGAGCGCGGCGTGCTCCAGGCCGCCGACCGCCGCGAGCACGCCGAGCGGATCGGCCGGGTCCGGCCGGTGCAGCTCCAGCGCGCGGCGTACGACCTCGACCTTGTGGGCGTGCGTCTCGTCGCTGATGCCGGTGCCGCGGCCGGTGACCTCGGCCGGGTCCTGGCCGGTGTAGACGGATACCAGCGCGGCCGAGACGGTGGTGTTGGCGATCCCCATCTCGCCGGTGAGCAAGGCCTTGTTGCCCGCGGCGACCAGATCACGGGCCGTCTCGATGCCCACCTCGACGGCGCGCAGGACGTCCTCGGGCTCCATCGCCGGGCCGGTGGTGAAGTCGTTCGTACCGTGCCGGACCTTGCGCGGCAACAGGCCGGGCGTGCTCGGCAGTTCGGCCGCGACGCCGACATCGATGACGCAGACCTCGGCGCCGATCTGGTTGGCGAACGCGTTGCACACCGCCCCGCCGCTGAGGAAGTTGGCGACCATCTGCCCGGTCACCTCCTGCGGCCACGGAGTGACGCCCTGGGCGTGCACGCCGTGGTCGCCCGCGAAGATCGCCACTGCCGCGGGCTCCGGGATCGGCGGCGGGCACTTGCGGGACAGCCCGCTCAGCTGCGCCGAGATGATCTCCAGCATGCCGAGCGCGCCGGCCGGCTTGGTCATCCGCTTCTGCCGGTCCCATGCCTCGCCGAGCGCCTTGGCGTCGAGCGGGCGGATGCCCTGCAGGGTCTCCCGCAGCAGGTCGTGCGGCTCCTCGCCGGGCAGCGCCCGGCGGCCGTACGTCTCCTCGTGCACCACCCACGACAGCGGGCGCCGCTTCGACCAGCCGGCCTGCATCAGCTCCGGCTCGGCCGGGAACTCGTCCACGTAGCCGACGCAGAGGTACGCGACCACTTCGAGGTGCTCGGGAAGCCCGAGGACCCGGACCATCTCGCGCTCGTCGAAGAAGCTCACCCAGCCGACGCCGAGGCCCTCGGCGCGGGCGGCGAGCCAGAGGTTCTCGACCGCGAGGGCGGAGGAATACGGCGCCATCTGCGGCTGGGTGTGCCGGCCGAGGGTGTGCCGGCCGCCGCGGGTCGGGTCCGCGGTGACGACGATGTTCACGGGCGTGTCGAGGATCGCCTCGATCTTC
>DOWQ01000052.1:2075-2212 GCA_003519485.1 Streptomyces sp.
GTCTCGGCGGAGCGGATGACGACGAAGTCCCAGGGCTGCGAGTGCCCGACGCTGGGCGCGGTGTGCGCCGCCTCCAGGACGCGCAGCAGGACGTCGTGCGGTACCGGTTCGCTGCGGAAGCCGTTACGGATGTCGCG
>DOWQ01000052.1:2251-2630 GCA_003519485.1 Streptomyces sp.
TCGGACCTTCGGGCGCGGGCTCGTCGTGTTCTGCCGCGGGCTCGGGCTCCGGTTCTTCAGCGGGGACGGGTTCTTCAGCGGGCTCGCCTTCTTCCGTGGGCACGGAGTCGGGCGCAGGCGCAGGCTCGGGCTCGGCGGCCGTGGTCCCGTCGGCGTTCTTCGTTCCCTCGGCCTCCTCTGTCCCGTCGGCCTCTTCCGCCTTCGCCGTCTCCGGCGCGGGGCGCGGACCGACGAGCCGGTCGGCCAGGGTCGCACCGGCCTCCGGTACGGATTCCGGCGCGGGCTCGGGCGCGCCCTCGGAGGGCTGACCGGCCGGGCCGGACGCGGGCTCGGCCTCCGCGTCCGCGACGGCCGGTTCGACCGGGCGGGCATCGGGAGC
>DOWQ01000049.1:0-200 GCA_003519485.1 Streptomyces sp.
CAGCCCGGTCCGGGAGCGGCGCGCCCAGGTCCGCCCGCCGTCGCACGGCGCGCCGGACCGGGCGTCCGGCGCGTTCGTGCTGGGGTGGAGCGGTGGAGACCGAGGCGAGGACCGAACCGCACCTGCTGCCGCTGGGGGCGCGCCGCACGGCGGCCTGGTGCGGGGTGCTGCTGCTGGCGGCCGGCGTCGTCGCGGTCGGC
>DOWQ01000049.1:250-5310 GCA_003519485.1 Streptomyces sp.
CCCGTCCTGCTGGCGGTGCTCGGCACCGCGCTGCTCCGGCCGGTGCACGACCGGCTCGTCCGGCTCCGGGTCCCCCGCTCCCTCGCGGCCGGGCTGACCTGCGCCGTGCTCGTCGCGGTGGTCGGCGGCGCCGGCTACATCGTCGTCTCCGCGCTGATCGACACCGGCGACCAGATCATCGCCTCGGTCCGGCAGGCCGCGCAGGACCTGTCGAAGAACGTCGGCTTCGCCGGCGCCTCGCTCGACGAGCTGGCGGCCAAGGCCAAGGAGCTGGCCGGCGGCGCGGCCGGCAGCGCCGCGACCGGCGTGCTGTCCGGCATCGGCCTGGTGACGCAGCTGCTCGCCGCCGCCGTCCTGGCCCTGCTGCTCACCTTCTTCTTCCTGCGCGACGCCGACCGGGCGACGGGGGTGCTGCACGAAGCGGCGCCGCGCGGCACCGGCCGGCAGCTGGAGGCGATCGCCCGGCGCGGCTTCGGCGCCGTCGAGGGGTTCATGCGCGGCACCACGCTGATCGCTCTCATCGACGCCGTCTGCATCACCGTCGGGCTGCTGATCCTGGGGGTGCCGGGTGCCATCGGGCTGGGCGCGCTGGTGTTCGTCGGGGCGTACATCCCGTATCTGGGCGCCCTGATCTCCGGCGCCGTCGCCGTGCTCGTCGCCCTCGCCGACCGGGGCTTCGCCATCGCGCTGTGGGTGCTGGTGGTGGTGCTGCTGGTCCAGCTGCTCGAGGGCAATGTGCTGCAGCCGATGATCCATAGCCGTACGGTCAACATGCACCCGGCGCTCGTGCTGATCGCCCTCACGGCGGGGGCGAGCCTCGCCGGCATCGTCGGGATGCTGCTGGCCGTGCCGATCGCGGCGGCGCTGTTCGGCGCCGTCTCCGAGATCCGCGGCGGCTACTCCACGGACGACCGCGCATCCTCCGGCAGCAGCGCCCCGCCCGCCTCGCCACCCGGGGCCTCCGGACCGCCCTCGTAGAGCTCGAACCAGGTGCACTTGCCCTCGCCCCGCGGGTCGACCCCCCAGGAGTGGGCCAGCATCTCCATCAGCATCAGCCCGCGCCCCGAGGAGGCCATCTCGCCCGGCCGGCGGCGGTGCGGCAGTTCGTCGCTGCCGTCCGCGACGTCGACCCGCAGCCGCCGCGCGGTGGGGTCGGGGGCGTCCGGCGGGTGGAGGGGATGGCCGTGCCGGTCCTGTTTGCCGACGACCTCGGCGACCACCAGCGCGTCTCCGTCGGTGTGCAGCAGCACGTTCGTGATCATCTCGGAGACCATCAGTTCGGCCGCGTCCACCTGGTCCGGGTCCGCCCAGTCGTGCAGCAGGTCGCGCAGCCGGCGGCGGGCCTGCGAGATCCGCTCCGGCTCGGCCTGCGCGATGGTGAGGACGGTGCGGCGCACCCGGCGCGGCTCGTGGGCCTCGCCCGGCCCGCAGCCGCAGCCCGGGGCGTTGCGGCAGAGCAGCAGCAGCGCGATGTCGTCCTCGCGCCGGTCGGACAGCGGGCCGAGCGTGTGGTGCGAGGAGGGGCCGTGGACGGCCTGGATCAGCCCGTCGGCCATGTTCTCCAGGTTCTCCCCCGCGTGCTCCTCGATGGCCTTGCGCAGCCGTACCCAGCCGGTCTGCATGTTGTGCCCGCCGGTCTCGATCAGACCGTCGGTGCAGAGCATCATCAGCTCGCCCTGCTCCAGCACCAGCCGCGTGGTCGGGTAGTCGCTGTCGGGGGCGATGCCCAGCGGCAGGCCGCCCGCCGTCTCGCGGATCATCATGGTGCCGTCACTCATACGGGTGACGGGGTGCGGGTGGCCGGCCCGCGCGATGTCCAGGGTGCCGGTCTCCGGGTCGACCTCGATGTAGAGGCAGGTGGCGAAGCGCGGGTCCTCGGCCTTCTCGCCGTTCGGGTGCTGGTCGACCAGCCCGGACAGGAAGCGCGAGGCACGGGACAGCACGGAGTCCGGATGGTGCCCCTCGGAGGCGTACGCGCGCAGGGCGATCCGCAGCTGGCCCATCAGGCTCGCCGCGCGGACGTCGTGCCCCTGCACGTCGCCGATGACGAGGGCGATCCGGCCGGACGGCAGCGGGATCATGTCGTACCAGTCGCCCCCGACCTGGAGCCCGCCGCCGGTGGGCACGTAGCGGGCCGCGACCGTCATCCCCGGGATGTCCGGCTGGACCGTCGGCAGCATCGAGCGCTGCAGGCCGACGGTCAGTTCCCGTTCCGACTCCTGGGCCCCGGCCCGGGACAGCGCCTGCGCGAGCATCCGCGCCACCGTGGTGAGGATCGACCGCTCGTCGGGGGTGAAGGCCACCCGGTGGCTGAAGGCCGCCATCCAGGCGCCCATCGTGCGCCCCGAGACGATCAGCGGCACGAACGCCCAGGACTCCCGGTGGAAGCGGGCGGCGAGCGGCCAGGTGACGGGGAAGCGCTCCCGGTACTCCTCGGGTGAGGACAGATAGACGGCACGGCCGCTGCGCACCACCTCGGCCGCCGGATAGGCGGTGTCCAGCGGCATGTGCGCGAAGTCTTCCTCGTCCTCGCGACCGGGGTCGTACCCGTGGTAACCGATGACGCTGAGCCGGTCGCCGTCCACACCGAAGACGGCGAGGCCGTCCGGGGAGAAACCGGGCATGGAGAGGGTCGCGGCGACTCGCAGCACCTCGGCCGTCGACCGGGCCTCGGCCAGTGCCCGGCCCGCGTCCAGCAGGAACGCCTCGCGGGAGCGCCGCCAGTCGCCGGTGATCCCGGTGCGCGGCGTACGGGAGGAGGCGGGGCCGGAATGCTCGGGCTCGGGCACCTCCTGGATGGTGCCGATCAGCTCGACGCCGCCCTCCTCGGAGAGCGGCCGGGAGCGGGCCCGGACCGTCCGCAGGACCTTGCCGTCGTTCCCGATGACCCGCAGCCTCGACTCGGCCAAGGTGCCCTCGGCGACGGCGAGGCTGACGATGCCGCTCAGCTCCACCCAGTCCACCGGGTGGAGGCGGGCGCGCACGGCGGAAGCGCTCAGGGTCGTGGAAACCGCGTCCAGCCCCAGCAGCCGGGCCGCCTCGGCATCCAGCTTCACGGTCCCGGAGGCGTTTCCCCAGCGCCAGAGGCCGGTCGCGGTGGCGGCCAGTACGTCCTCGGAGCGCATTTCATCACTTTAGGCCGGATTGGTGCATTCTGACGACCGACTGTGGGGCAGGTGCGGACCGGTACCCTTGACACGGCCCCGACTGGCCGGGCCCCGGGGCGTTCGCCGCCCTCCACCACGATCCGACGACTTGGATGAGCGATGCATCGGTACCGGTCCCATACCTGCGGCGAGCTCCGCGCCGCTGACGTCGACGCCGACGTGCGGCTGAGCGGCTGGTTGCACAACCGGCGCAATCTGGGCGGCATCCTCTTCATCGACCTCCGCGACCACTACGGGGTCGTCCAGCTCGTCGTGCGCCCCGGCACTCCGCCGTACGAGGCGCTCAGCGGCATCACCAAGGAGACCGTCGTCCGCGTCGACGGCACGGTCCTCGCCCGCGGCGCGGACAACGTCAACCCCGACCTGCCGACCGGCGAGGTCGAGGTCGAGGTCACCGAGGTCGAGGTGCTGGGAGCGGCCGAGCCGCTGCCGTTCACGATCAACGCCGACGACGGCGTCAACGAGGAGCGGCGGCTGGAGTACCGCTTCCTCGACCTCCGCCGCGAGCGGATGCACCGCAACGTCCTGCTGCGCACCGCCGTGATCAGCTCCATCCGGCGCCGGATGACCGATCTAGGTTTCAACGAGATGGCGACCCCGATCCTCTCGGCCACCTCCCCCGAGGGGGCCCGCGACTTCCTGGTCCCCTCCCGGCTGCACGCCGGCCGCTTCTACGCGCTGCCGCAGGCCCCGCAGCAGTTCAAGCAGCTGCTGATGATCGCGGGCTTCGACCGCTACTTCCAGATCGCGCCCTGCTTCCGCGACGAGGACGCCCGCGCCGACCGCTCGCCGGGCGAGTTCTACCAACTCGACGTCGAGATGAGCTTCGTCGAGCAGGAGGACGTCTTCCAGGTCATCGAAAAGGTGATGACCGACCTGTTCACCGAGTTCGGCCAGGGCCGCGAGGTCACCTCGCCGTTCCCGCGCATCCCGTTCCGCGAGGCGATGCTCAAGTACGGCAACGACAAGCCGGACCTGCGCGCCCGGCTGGAGCTGGTGGACGTCTCTCAGATCTTCGCGGGCTCCGGCTTCAAGGCGTTCGCGGACAAGCACGTCCGCGCGCTGGCCGTGCCGGACACCGCGGATCAGCCGCGGAAGTTCTTCGACCAGATGGGTGAGTTCGCCGCGCTGCAGGGCGCGAAGGGCCTCGCCTGGGTCCGGATCGGCGAGGACTCCAAGCTGACCGGCCCGATCGCGAAGTTCCTCACCGAGGACGACGTGGCGCAGCTGATCGCCGAGGTCGGCGGCAAGCCCGGCACCGCGGTCTTCTTCGGCGCAGGCGAGTTCGACGAGGTCTCGAAGATCATGGGCCCGGTCCGGGTGGAGGCCGCCAAGCGCACCGGGCACTTCGAGGAGAACGTCTTCCGGTTCTGTTGGATCGTCGACTTCCCGATGTTCGAGAAGGACGAGGAGACCGGCAAGATCGAGTTCTCCCACAACCCCTTCTCGATGCCGCAGGGCGGCCTCGATGCGCTCCGCACCAAGGATCCTCTCGACATCCTGGCCTGGCAGTACGACATCGTCTGCAACGGCACCGAGCTGTCCTCCGGCGCGATCCGTAACCACGAGCCCGAGATCATGTACGAGGCGTTCGAGATCGCCGGCTACTCGAAGGACGAGGTCGAGCGAGAGTTCGGCGGCATGCTCCGCGCCTTCCAGTTCGGCGCCCCGCCGCACGGCGGCATCGCCCCGGGCGTGGACCGCATCGTGATGCTGCTCGCCGACGAGCCGAACATCCGCGAGACGATCGCCTTCCCGCTCAACGGCAACGCGCAGGACCTGCTGATGGGCGCCCCGAGCGAGGTCGAGGAGGCGCGGCTGCGGGAGCTCCACCTCAGCATCCGCAAGCCCCAGGTGAAGCCCGCGAAGTAGCGGCCGTACGGACGAGGGCCG
>DOWQ01000734.1 GCA_003519485.1 Streptomyces sp.
GCCGTGATCGGTGTGCATGATCGCTCCGGTCAGGCTCCCGCGGGTCCGTTCGGCGGCCGTCAGGGCGTTGATGACGAGCTCGGTGCGCATGTGGTCGGCGATCGCCCATCCGGCCAGCCGTCGTGAGGCGAGGTCGATGACGGTGGCGAGGTAGAGCGGCTTCGAGCCGCTGATCGGCAGGTATGTGATGTCGCCGACGTACTTCGTGTTCACGCAGGCTGCGGTGAAGTCACGGCCGATCAGGTCCGGTGCCTTCGGCGCCGCCTGGTCCGCGACGGTGGTGCGGTGCCGGCGGCGCAGACGGACTCCCTCGAGTCCGATGGTCCGCATGATCCTCGGTCCGCATGATCCTCGCGACCCGCTTGTGGTTGACCGCCGGGCCGCCCTCGTCACGGAGCTCGGCGGTGATCCTGGGGGCTCCGTAAGTGCCGTCGGATTCCTGGTGGACCTTGCGTATCCGGGCCGCGATCCCGGCCTCGACGACTTGCCGGGCCGCCCGTGCGGCCGCGGTGCGGCGCCAGTAGTAGAAACTCGAGCGGGAGAGGCCAAGAATGTCGCAGAGCCGCTTCACGCCGTGACGGCGCTGGTGATCCTCAACGAACTGGCAGCGGTTCACCAGCGCGTCTCCGTCGCGAAATACCGGGCCGCCTTGCGGAGAATGTCGCGTTCCTCCTCCAGCTCACGGATCCTCTTCCGTGCCGCTGCCAGCTCCGCCTGAACGGCGTCACCGCCCGCCTGAGCAGCGGCCGGCGGCGCCAAGTGGGCACCGTGCCGGCGGCCGTCAGCGGCTCGGATCCAGTTCCGCAGTGTCTCGGTGTTCACCCCGAGATCAGCGGCGACCGACTTGATCGTCGCTCCCGGCCTCGACCGGTACAACGTGACCGCGTCTGCCTTGAACTCGGCGGGGTAATGCTTCATCCCCACAGGGACTCCGTTCTCCTGGACCATCAAGATCCAAGTGTCTCCGGTGTCCAAAACCCGGGGTCAAGGCCCAAGGGCGCCGTGAGCCTTCTCCATCTTCAGCCTGAGCTGGCCAGATGCAGGGTGAGGACAGCCTGAACAAGGCTCGTGATGCGGGTGGTCGAGCAGCGGAGCTTGCGGAGAAGCCGCCAGGACTTGAGGGTGGCGACGGCCTGCTCGACCAGGGCCCGGATCTTCGCGTGGGACCGGTTGACGGCCTGCTGGCCTGTGGACAGCGTCTCCCACCGGCCGCGGTAGGGAACACGGACCGTGCACCCGGCTCCTTGGTATCCCTTGTCGGTCCGTCCATGACGTCCGTGCGGCCCGCGAGCTTGTGTTTGCCCGAGTAGAACGGTCGGTCGACGGCGATACGGTCGGCCCCGGCCGCATGATCCGGCAGGGGCGTTCTGCCAAGAAGCCTTCGACGTCGTACGAGCCCAGGCAACCACCCGACGGTGCGACGTCATGTTCACCGGCAGCGGAGGAGACGAGGTCAACGCCCACCACTCCAGGACCGATGCGGGGAACTGCCGACGCCGGAACCCGTCCCGTGGCTCGGTCCGAAGGCGGTCCGCGCCCTGGCCGAGGTGAGCGAGCACCCGGCGCCCATCCCCGTCCTGCCGGTGCCGACCCTGATGGCGTTCGGGATGCACAACCCAGGCTTCCTGCGGGCCGGCGTCTGGCCGGTGAGCCCGCTCGTACACCCGCGGATCGTCCGCTTCATGGAGCAGCTGCCGCACGAGTACAAGCGGGGCAAGGCGCTGTTCCGTGAGCGGATCAGGCGGGCGGGACTACCGGAGTCGGTGGCGTCGCCGGCCGAACCGGAGAACTTCCTGGCCGTCCTGGAGAAGGGGCTGCGCTCCTACGGCTTACCCGTGCTGGACGACATGCTGAAGGAGTCCGTCCTGGTCGATCTCGGCTACGTTGACGGCAAGGCACTCGCTCAGGCCCACAAAGACGCCGACGCCGCCCCGACCGTCCCTGACCTGCTGTGCGATGTCCTCGCCCTTGAGGTCGGACTGCGGAGCATGGGGGTCGCACGCGAAGTATCAGCATCCATTTGCGCTAGCCCCCGGGGATGTGCCCTTAAATGATTAGGTGATGGTCCGATGTGCGTGGGCCGCATTTGGCCTGGTCAGCCAAGCGTTCCTGAGGTTCGTTCTAGAGCGCGAGCACCAACGACGACAGGTCGTCCGCCCGACATGTGCCGGGTCTAGCTGGCCCCGCGGAGCGCTCCCGGAGAATGGAGCCATGGAACGACTGATCGACTTCTCGCGCGACCGGCAGATGCTGTGCGGCGGCTGCGGCCGTCGCCTCGTCGTCGACCTGGACTGGATCGACCGATGGGAGCAGGGCGGAGAGAAGTGCCCCGGCTGCGGCCTGACGGCTGAGCACGAGGACGCGCCCCGGGTGACGGTCGATCCCGACGACCCGGCGCTCGACGACGACCGGGTTGCGACCGTCTCCTGGTACCACACGAGCACGCAGCCGGATTGGCCGACGAGGGACTTCGATCTGGCCGCCGTCCTCACGCCCGAGACCCGCATGATGATGGGCGGCGACGAGCCTGTCGCCGCCTGGGCCGCACGCCAGCGGGCGAAGGCGCTCCACATCGGCACGTACGAGGCCGCGGTCCACAACATGCTCAGGCGGATCCGCGACCAAGCCGACTGGGGCAACCAATTCTACCTGTACCGAGTCCATCTGAATCCGTCCGTCGTGGTTCGCGAGGGCTGGCTCATCGATCCCAGCGACTTCGTCGGCGACGTCGTCCTCGACGAGGTCTGCCCTCCAGGCGTCGACGTCGCCCGCTACCTCAACTACCACGAGGACCCCGGCGGGCTCTCCCTGGCGCTGGGGCGGGAAGCGATCGCCGGCGTTCAGCAGGTCCCAGTTCCGCTCCCGGATGCCTGGGACGCTGACTGGGTGAGAGAGGCCGTCGCGGCCCTTGAGACCGCTTCCGACGCCCCCGTCCCGGCGACCGGCAAGCTGGCCCGCTTCATGCGGCCGGCCTCGCCGCGAGCTGTCCTGGGCCGTGAGCTCGCGGCGGCGCTGGCTGGCCGTCTGCCGGTCAACCTCCGGGATCAGTTCAAGTCGACCGCAGCGTTCGCCGAGGGCGACGATCCAGCTCGGTGGGCGCGTCGGACCAGCGCCCTGCTCGACCTGATCGGGAATCCAACGCGCGTGCTGTCGGCGCTCGGCAAGGCTGAGCACCGACAGGTCTGAGGACCCAGGCAGAGAAAATCCCCCGGATACCCCTCTGCAACGAGCAGCACGCCCGGCACGTGCTCACCAAGTACGCCGCGCACTACAACACCGGCAGGCCCCACCGGGCACTGCAGCTTCGCGCCCCCGCCGACGACCCCGACGCCAGCCCCTTCCCCGCTCAGCGCGTCCACTGTCACAACGTCCTCGGCGGACTCATCCACGAGTACCGCAACACCGCTTGAAGAAGAACACGACAGGTGGCGAACGCCCAGCTCACTGCCCATGCGGGGCTTTTGGAACCCCACAGGGCCTCAGCGCCGTGTTCTGTCGATGGACATGTACTCCCGTATGGGGCCTCGACGTGCAGGGAGTTAGTCTCCGACAGCGATGCCGAGGTTCGGGTGGAGCACTGGGACTTCTTCGGGGTCGAGCGGGCGGTCTGCGAGAGGTAGGGCGACCTTCCCGGTTCCGCCCGGTTCCTCGATCCACTCACCGTCGGCATCGACGGGCCAGATTCGGCAGACTACTCCACCGGCAACCATGATGAGCAGGCGCAGATGGTGCGCCGGCCGTCGGGATCGGCGGCCGTGATGCTGTCGATCCTTAGCCTCGCCGTTTCGCTTGGGGGCGGCTGGCTATGGGGCGGAAACGTGAAAGTGCCTTCCTGACCTGGGGCGATGAACCTTGCTGAGGGGTTCTGTCGGTCCAGGCGGAGGGCACTTTCTACGTGCAGGTTATCGGGTTGCGTCCCAAGGTCCAGGTCAGTGCCGATGGTTCGGGGGTGGTCGGTCACGCTGGGGCACGGTTGCTGGCTGATCTCGCTGATGCCACCGGGCTCACCGCCGCGTACTCCACCGCACTCAGGCCGCTTCGGCCGCGCGGGACCGGGCATGATCCGGGCCGGATCGCCACCGACCTGGCGGTGATGCTCGCCGACGGCGGCGAGGCCATCGCGGATCTGGCCGTACTGCGGGACCAGGCAGGGGTGTTCGGCCCCGTCGCGTCGACACCAACAGCCTGGCGGCTGCTCGCCGACACCGACGAGAGCACACTGGCTTCGCTGCGCTCGGCCCGTGCTCAGGCCCGGGAAGTCGCCTGGGCTGCAGGCCGCCGAGCAAGGCGAGGGCATACCCGCAGTCCGGGCCGCGGGACGCATTCTGCCCGGTCTGGTCCTGGACCTCGACGCCACGCTGATCGCCTGCCACTCCGAGAAACAGCAGGCCGCACCCACCTACAAGGGCGGATTCGGATTCCACCCGCTGCTGTGCTTCCTCGCCAACACCGGGGAGGCACTGGCCGGCCGACTGCGGCCCGGGAACGCCGGCGCCAACACCGCAAGCGACCACATCACGGTGCTCGACCAGGCACTCGCCCAGATCCCCGACGCCCACCGGCACGGCACCGACATCCTCATCCGCACCGACAGCGCCGGATCCGCGAAAGCCTTCCTCGCCAACGTCCGTGACATGCGCAAACGAGGAATCCACACCTTCTTCTCGGTCGGATACGCCATCACCGAGCCGGTCCGCCGTGCCATTCGGGCCATGCCCGACCGCCTCTGGCACCCCGCCCTCGACCAGGACGGGACACTGCGTGCCGGGGCCGAGGTTGCCGAGCTGACCGGCATGGTCGATCTGGACGGCTACCCAGCCTGCACCCGCATCATCGTGCGCCGCGAGCGGCCGCATCCCGGGGCCCAGCTGTCCCTGTTCGACCAGGACGAGGGCCTGCGCCACCAGGTGTTCCTCACCGACACCCCTTGCTCCGGTGGCGGCTCCGCCCAGTTCCTGGAGGTCCGCCACCGCGGGCATGCATGCGTCGAGGACCACATCCGATGCGGCAAGACCACCGGCTTCGGCCGCTTCCCCTCCCGCGACTTCGGCATCAATGCCGTCTGGCTCGAACTCAGCCTCACAGCGATCGATCTGCTGGCCTGGATGCGCGTCCTGCTGCTGGACGGCGAACTCGCGGCTGCCGAGCCGAAGAAGCTCCGCTATCGGCTGCTGCACGTCGCCGCACGCCTCACCCGCGGCGGCCGACGTCTGCGCTTGCGGATATCGGCGACCTGGCCCTGGAGACACGCACTGACCACGGCCTTCCACCGCCTCGCCGCACTGCCCCGCCCCGCCGGCTGACCGGCAAACCCCTGACCGCCCACGACCCGAAAGAGCCTGGAGAACCCGACCACCGCGCCGGGACTCCGCCATGCCCAAGCAGCGAAAACACCTCGCCCACATGACAGCTGACGATCAGCGACGTCTCATCACCCCAACCGAAACGGCGAGGCTAGACCGCGCCCCGTCTCGATCTCCCGGCGCGGTGGCGGGAAACAGCCCTGCGCGGCGGCGCAGAGCGCGAAGAGCAACGGTGTCGACGTCACTGCGACGCGGCCTCCAGCGTGGTGAGCAGTGCGGCCTCCAGTTCGGCGGGGGAGGTGAACAAGTGGCCCTGGAGACCCAGTTCCTGCGCGGCCCCGGCCATTCTCGGCCCGGTCGTCGACGAACAGGATTTCCTCGGGGGGCAGTTCCAGTTCCCTGATGCACCACTGGTAGGCGGCCGGTTCGGGCTTGGCGCTGCCGATCCGGCAGGAGAAGCCGACCACCGAGAAGTGTTCCAGCCAGGGCTGGCTGGTTTCGTACCGGACGGCCAGGTCCTCAGGGATGTTGGAGAGCAGACCGCAGGTGATTCCGCGGCCGGCGAGGGTGCCGAGCAGGTCGACGCTGCGCTGGTCGACCTCACTCCAGCTGGCGAGGTCGGCGGCGATCAGGTCGTCGGCCAGGCGCGCGTCGAACGGGATGCCCAGCGCGGCGCAGACTCCCTTCCAGTACGCGGGACCGGTCACGTCGCCGCGGTCGTAGGGGGCGCGCTGGGACCAGTACGCCTCCCAGAACCGGTCCTGTTCACCGCCTGCCGTGCGTTCCAGCACGGCTTGGGACTCGGGCGACTGGACGCGCGCTATGACGCCGAACATGTCGAAGAGAACGGCTTTCATGCCTCAGTTTCCTTGGGTTGCGACGGCGTTCGGCCGCTCCGCTTCGCGTGGGCGGGAGACACCGTCGGGATCGGGTGCGTTCTTGCGCAGCCACAGGCTCAGTACCGCGCAGGCCACGGCGAGCCCGAACAGCACCAGCGGCACAGCCTTGACGTCCATTGTGTCGATCACCCCGCCGAGCAGCGGCGGGAAGGCCACGCCGCCGATCATCGAGGCGGCGATCACATAGGCGCCGGCGGCCGCCACGCTGGGCACGGCGCGGTTCAGCCAGGGCAGACAGGTGGGGAAGATGGGCGCGATCATCAGGCCGACGCCGCAGTAGGCGTACGGGGCGAGCGCCGGGACGGTCGCCAGGAGGAGGAAGCCCGCCATGCCGACGCAGCAGACGATCAGGATCGCCGGTGCGGAGAAGCGCAGGCTGAGCGGGGCGGCGATGAACCGGCCGATCGTCATGGCGGCCCAGTACGCCGACGTCGCCGTGGCGGCGGTGGCGGCGCCGTAACCCACCGCTTCGAGGTGAGTGGGCTCCCAGCCGCCGACCCCGGTTTCGATGGCCACGTGCAGCACGTAGATGCCGATGAACACGGCGATGATCGGAAGGACCCGGGCCCCGCCCGCCGAAGCGCCTTCCACCGCGGCCGGCTCGGGCTCCTTGGCGGCCACCCCGCCCAGCGTGAACAGGATGAGCACGCAGAGCACCCCGATGCCGATGAAGATCGCCGGGTAGTTCGCCGCCCCGAGCCAGCCGATCAGGGCCGGGCCGGCGATGGCACCGACACCGAAGTGGCCGTTGAGCAGGTTGAGCATGGCGGTGCTGCGGTGGCCGAAGCCGATGGCGAAGAGCTGGTTCAGGCCGTAGTCGATGCCGCCGAAACCCAGACCGATGACGAAAGTGCCGGACAGAGCGAGGCCCCAGTTCGGGGAGAACGCGAAGCCGGCCGCGCCGGCCGCCATGAGCAGGTAGGAGCCGCCGAGCAGCACGCGGTTGCTCAGACGGCCCCGCATGACGTGGTAGACCAGCACACCCAGGAGTGCGCCGATGAAGTGGGCGCTGAGGCTGAGTCCGGCCACGGCCGGGCTCAGGCCGTACTCTTCGCGCAGCGCCGGGATCGCCGGACCGTAGAGCGCCTGCAGGGCTCCGATCACCACGAACGCCACGCACGAGGCGATGATCGCGACGGTGGTGAGGAGCGGCCTTCCCGCGTTCGGCAGGTCGGCCTTACTGGTTGCGGGCATCGCTCTCCTCGTCGTTTCATCATCGGGCGCAGCCGTTGGGGGATTGAGTGCGGTACGGGGCGACAGACGTCGATGGAGTCGATACCTCCCGGATATGCCGTCCGGTGTGTGTGCGGCGCGACTGGTGAGGGCCTTACTCTTTGCTGTTCCGGTGTCCGTCCCGGTGGCATCGAGACGAGGAGCGACCCCGGCGGGGCCGAGGCCGGTGAGGGCGACCGGCCCGAGGGGATCTTCCGTTGCCGCCCCCTGCCGCCCGGCGCCAAAACCGGTTGCTGTGGCGCGCGTTACCCTCCTGCGGCAGCACGGCGTCGAGGAGGTTGTCGGGGCGCGGCGCCCGCTCTCCGTTTTCGGAGAGGCTGGACTTCCGCCATGCCACGGCCACCGCGGTACGCAGCGGGGCGGCCGCCTACCTCGTCCGGAGCACCTGGTCCACCACCGTGAGAACAGCGGGCCCCAGGGAGCCTCGGCAGCACATGCGCACGACGGAGGGGAAAGCGTTGATCGACGACACGAACGACGAGGGGTTCGACGAGTGGTCGGTGCCGGAAGGCGTCGCCGTCATCGGGATGTCCGGGGCGCTTCCCTGACGCTCGGGACCTGTCCGAGTTCTGGCTGAACCTCCGCGAAGGCGTCGAGTCCGTCGTGGAGTTCAGCGACGACGAGCTGCTGGCGGCCGGAGTGGATCCCGAGGTGTCCCGGCAACCGCACTACGTGAAGGCGGGCCCCTCCTTCGAGGGCATCGACCTCTTCGACGCGGAGTTCTTCGGCTACACAGCCAGAGAAGCCAAAACCATGGATCGGCAGCACCGTCTGTTCCTCGAGACCGCCTGGGAGACGCTGGAGTACGCGGGCCTCGATCTGGCCCGGTACGAGGGGACCGTCGGGGTCTTCGGAGGCGCGAGCAGCAGCGCGTACATCGGGAACGTCGTCAGCAACATGGACGACGGGGAAGCCATCCGGGGGAGAACATCGGCCTGGGCAACGAACTGGTCTTCCTGACCACCCGGGCCTCGTACAAACTCGACCTCAAGGGGCCGAGCTACCCCGTTCAGATGGCCTGCTCCAGCTCACTGATTCCCCTGCACACCGCCTCCCAGAGCCTCTTCGCATACAGTGTCGACATGGCACTGTCCGGCGGGGTCCTGCAAGGTCCCGGAGAAGACCGGATACCTCGCACCAGGAGGGCGCCTTCCTCTCCCCGGACGGCCATGTCCGGCCTTTCGACGCCGCCGACCAGGGCACGGTCTTCGCCAACGGCGTGTGAGCGCGTTCGGTTTCGGCGGGACGAACGCGCACGTGGTGCTGGAGCAGGCCCCGCCCGAGCCCGAGCGCTGCCTGAGCCCACGGGCGTCCGAGCTCCTGGGGCTGGCGGCACGCTCCGAGCAGGCCCTGGAGGAGGCATCGGAAGGTCATCGGCGGCCATTGACAAGGCCCCGGTGCGCTAAGAACATAGGTTCCACGTTGGTGCATTGCGACTTCACGCCATACGGCTCCCTTCGGCCGTATGGCGTTTTCTTACGTACGGTGCGTGCAGTACCGCGGCCGAATCGCTCGCTGGCGCCCCTCGATTCCATGCAAGGACGGCCGAGATGATCCACGGACCAGACCTGCCCGAAAGCGCGCGCCGGGTCCCTTACGAGTCCCCGGGCCTGCCGGATCATCGGAGCCCGCTGCGGTTCCTGTGGTGGCTGACGACAAGTCAGTACAGGCGGGTACTGCTCGGCACCCTGTGGGGCACCACGTGGATGTGTGCGCTCATGCTTCCGCCGTACCTGTTGTCGAAGACGATCGACGAGGGGCTCAAGGCGCGGGACACCGAGGCGCTGCTCCTCTGGATCGGAGCCGTGGTCGTCACCGGGGCCGGGATCGCGATCCTCGGCATCCTGCGACACCGCGCCATGACGCGCATCCGTGTGGACGCGGCCTACCGGACGGTCCAGGTCGTCACGCGCCACGTCACCCGGCTGGGGTCGACGCTGCCCCGGCAGGTGTCTGCGGGTGAGCTCACGCACCTCCAGGCCGGTGACATCGGCAGGATCGCCCAGACACTGACCATCACGGGACCCGGCGTAGGCGCGGTCATCGCGTATGCCGCAACTGCCGTCCTGCTGGTCCAGATCTCGGCCGTCATCGCCGCGGTGGTCCTTCTCGGCGTCCCGGCCCTGGCCCTGACCGTCGGCCCGTTGCTCGGGAAGCTGCACGGCGCCGAAAGCCGCTACCGGGAGGACCAGGGCGCTCTAACCTCTCTCGCCGGCGACATGGTGGCCGGTCTGAGCGTCCTCAACGGAATCGGCGGCAGGCCCCTGTTCGCCGGACGGTACCGGGAACGCTCCCAGGCCCTGGTCCCCCTCGGATACCGCGTCGCTGCCATCACCAGCTGGGTCCAGGCACTCACCGCGTGCCTGCCCATGGTCTTCCTTGCCGTGGTGACGTGGATCAGCGCGCGGATGGCGGCCAGTGGGGCCATCACCGTGGGTGAGCTGGTGGCGGTCTACGGATACGTTGCCGCTCTGCTGGTACCCGTCTCGTCCTTCATCGAAGGGGCGGACGATCTGCCGCGCGGGCTCGTCTCCGCACGGAGGGTGGTCGACATCCTGGCGCTCGAGCCGGCTCCCGAGGAGCACCGGACCCGACTCGCCCCCCCAGCCCCCCCCGGCCTGCTGCACGACCCCGTATCGGGCCTGGTGGCAGTCCCGGGGAAGGTGACGGCCCTGGTCGGTGCCCGCCCCGACGAGCCACGCGCCGTGGTGGACCGGCTGGCCGGCTACACGGACTCCGAGGCCTCCTGGGGCGACCTCAAGCTGTCCGCCTGGGACCGCACGGCTCTCAGGCGGCACATTCTGCTCGCGGACAACGATTCCTATATGTTCCCGGGCCCCCTCCGTTCCGTCGTCTCCGGCAGCACCGGCCGCTCCGACGAGGACATCCGGCGGGCGCTGCACGCCGCCGCCGCGGAGGACATCATCGACGCGCTCCCCGACGGGCTCGACGCCCGCCTGGAGAATCAGGCCCGCAACGTCTCGGGGGGACAGCGCCAGCGGCTGCAGCTGACGCGAGCTCTGCTCGCGGATCCGGCGGTGCTCCTGCTGGTGGAGCCGACGTCGGCACTGGACGCGCACACGGAGGCAACCGTTGCCGCCCGGGTGGCAGCGCACCGGCACGGGCGGACCACCCTCGTCGTCAGCACATCGCCGCTCGTGCTCGGCCAGGCCGACGAAGTCGCCTACCTCGTGAACGGGAAGGTGCAGGCGACCGGCACGCACGGAGAGCTCCTCGCCGACCAGCCGGGATACGCGGCACTGGTGTTCCGCGGCAGCACCGAAATCCCTGACGAAGCCGCCGTGGCGCAGCCCGTGGAAGGACAGTCCCGATGAGCAGGTCCGACAAGACGCCCCGCCTGCCGATCGCCGATGCCAGGACGGTTCGCCGGGCCGGCTGGCAGCTGTTGAAGGACGACTCGCGGGCCGTCTGCGGGATGCTGCTGCTGACGTGCCTTGCCGCGCTCGCCGGCGCGGCCGGTCCCTGGCTCCTCGGCCGCATCGTGACCAGGGTCGAGTCCGGTGACCTGTCCCTCTCCGGAGCCGACGCACTGGCCGCGGCGGTCCTGGGCTTCTCGGCAGCCCGATTGGTGCTGACACGCTGTGCGCGAGGTCTCTCCCACCGCTTCGGCGAGCGCGCGCTCGCCAGGCTCCGCGAGGAGGTCGTCGACCGCACCCTCTCGCTGCCGGGGCGTATCGCGGACGAAGTGGGCACCGGTGACCTGGTCACCCGTACCACCCTGGACGTCTCGACGGTCGCGGCCACGCTGCGCAATGCAGCACCGGACATGTTCATCGCCGGTATTCAGGTCGTGTTCATCTTCGCTGCGGTCTTCCTCCTCGACCCGCTGCTCGGGCTCTGCTCGGTGGTGGGACTGCCGGTCGTGTGGGGCGTGAGCCGCTGGTACCTCGCGCGCTCCCGCGACGCCTACCTCGCCGAGGGAGCGGCCGCCGGCGATGTCTCCGAGATCCTCAACTCCACCGCGCACGGCGCCCGTACCGTCGAGGCCTACGGGCTGCGCGAACTGCAGAACAGCACCCTCGACAAGGCCATCGACACCACCTACCGCGCCGGCATGCGCACCCTCTCCCTGCGGACGGTGCTGTTCCCGGTCACCGAGTTCGCGCACACCCTGCCCATGGCGCTCATCCTGCTCGTGGGCGGCATCGGCTACTTCAACGGGACGATCCCCCTGGGAGTCGTGGTGGCGGGCAGCCTGTACATGTGGCAGCTGGTCGACCCGCTCAACCAGATGCTCATCTGGGTCGAACAACTGCAGCGCAGCGGCGCCTCGTTCGCCCGCATCAAGGGTGTCGGACTGGTGTCGCACACCGCTGACGCCCCTGTGTCGGCCCCTGTGGACGACCACATCGAGGTCAAGGGCGCGGGGTATTCCTACGTCCCCGGGCACGAGATCCTCAAGGACGTCGAGCTGCTGGTCCGTCCCGGCGAACGACTGGCGGTGGTCGGCCGGTCAGGAGCCGGCAAGTCCACCCTCGGCAAGCTGTTGTCCGGTGTGGACGCCCCGGACACCGGCCACGTCCTGGTCGGCGGCGTGCCCGTCGCCGACCTGGCCGCGGCCGGCGAACTGGGCAACCGCATCGTCCTCATCACGCAACAGCACCACGTGTTCATGGGCACCCTTCGCGACAACATGACCATGGCCGCGCCCGAAGCAGACGACGAGACCGTCCTCGCGGCGCTGAGGTCGGTGGAAGCGCACTGGGTGGCCGAACTGCCGGAGGGCCTGGACACCACGCTGGGCTCGGGCGGAGTCGAACTGGAGGCCGCCCAGGCACAGCAGCTCACCTTGGCCAGGGTTCATCTGGCGGACCCGCACACCCTGATCCTGGACGAGGCCACGTCATTGCTCGACCCGACGACGGCCCGGCAGGCGGAGCGGGCAGTGGCCGCCGTCCGGTCGGACCGCACCGTCATTGCCATCGCCCACCGGCTGCAGACCGCACACGACGCCGATCGCGTCGCCGTCATGGAGTCCGGCCGCATCGTCGAGCTGGGCACCCACGAGGAGTTGGTCGGCGCGGGCGGACCGTACTCGGACCTGTGGCGGTCGTGGAACGGCGAGAGTTGAGCCTTCGCACGCCGGGCGGAAGCTGAGTCTTCGGCACGTCGTACGCCCCCGGGGAAGTCCGTTCCCCGGGGGCGTACTCAGTTCTGCTCCGAGCCCCGGCTCAGGCGTTCGGTGCCGTGGACCGGGAGGCTCGCAGAGTCCCCAGCCGACGGCCAGTCCCGGGCGTGGTCCGCTTCGCCCGCCGTGCCTGCCGCAGGGGTTCCGAGAGGGCTTCCAGGGAGATCGCCGCGTCGTCGACGACCTGCCGCAGTACGGCCAGGAAGCTCGACTGGACCTCCTCGACCTCGGACTTCGCGAGCCGCCGGGAGTTGTAGTTGAGCCGCAGGCTGAACCGGTCCCCGGCCGGCATGCCGAACAGGCAGAGGTCGAGCTGCGAGGTCTGCTTGGCGGGCGGCAGGAAGTCCGCGAAGCAGAAGGAGGTCGAGAAGACCGGGTTCCGACCGGGCCTGGCGTCGACGTCGAGCTTCTCGAGCAGCCGCGTGAACGGATAGCGGCTGTTCACGTACGCGCCGATGCTCGCGGCCCGGGCCCGGCGCACGACGTCGTCGAAGGAGTCGGAGCCCGACATCGTCATCCGTACCGAGAGCGGGTTGACGAAGTTGCCGACCATTCCCTGCAGTGCGCCGGTGTCGCGGCCGGAGAACGGGACGCAGACGACGATGTCGTCGTCGGAACTGATGTCCCGCAGCGCGACCGCGAACGCGCTGAGCAGCAGGACGTGCAGCGTGACGCGCAACTCCTTGGCCAGCGCTGCCACCCCCTCGGCGATGTCGGCCTCGACGCCGAACTCCACCGTCTCGTTCACCACCTCCTCGGCGGGCGCGTCGTAGTCTCCGATACGGAGCCTCGGCAGCGGAGCGGCCAGGTGGTCGAGCCAGTACGTCTCCATGGACCTGCTCTCCGCACCCGACAGCCACTGCTGCCGGTCCTGTACGAACGTGTCGAACGCCGCCGGGAGCGGTTCCAGCGACGGTTGTTCGCCGGCTGCGAAGGCCCGGTAGGAGAGCAGCAGTTCGCGCAGGAGGATGCCCATGCTGGTGCCGTCCGAGACGATGTGGTGCAGGTTCGCGTAGACGCAGTGGTGGTCGGACGCCATCTGGTAGATCTTCATCCGCACCGGCGGGGTGCCGAGATCGTCGAAGGCGGTCGCGTTCTCGGCCCGGACGAGCCGGTCCACCTCGGCCTCGGGGTCGGCCGCGCCGGTCAGGTCCACGAGCGGCACTTCGAGGTCGTGCACGGGCAGCACGCGCTGGCGCGGGCCGTCCGGGGTGTCCCGGAAGGACAGCCGCAACGCATGGTGCCGGTCCACCAGGAAGGCCACGGCACGGCGCATGGCGGCCATGTCCACCGCCTCGTGCAGGTGCTGCCACACCGGCAGGTTGGCATCCGCCCGGCCCTCGTCCAACTGGTGCTGGAGCCACAACCCCTGCTGGACGTTCCACAGTTCGAACCAGCCCTGGTCGTCCTGGACTTCCGGGTCGCCGGAGTGCTCGGTCGTGGGTTCCGGGCCCGGGGCTGCGGACTCGTGGGCTGGCTGCGGTGCCGAGTGCATGGGGTTCCGTTCCTACTGGTCGAGAGAGGTGAGGTACGCGGTCACCCGATCGTCCATGGCTATAGTCACCACAGACAGGGAGGTGTTAATTGTGAAGAAGCAGCTTCGTGGCATCTGTGCCGGATTCTAGAACTGGTTTTATCCAGTGGTGAAATGTCGATTTGCGGGGGAGGGGCAGGGAAATCCCTCCCCGCAATTCAGCTCTCAGACAACCCGCCACGGATTGTCCAGTGACACCTGGCCCAGGGAACTCTCGGACCCCTTGGCGATATTGATCAGACCGGCTTCGATCGAGGCCGCGAGGACGGCCGGGAGCTTCCCTTCGAGATAGTCGTGGCTGGCGCCCACGCCGATGAGGATCCCCTTCCCGGTGGCCACCGCGAGATGGAAATTCGGCCCGGACCGCTGGGTGGACGAGCGCCACTGGATCCCGGTGCGCAGAGCCGATCCGCCGTCGGGCTCGGCGTCCACGTCGCCGAGGAAGTTGAAGTGCTTGGCGAAGGCAGTCGGGTCCGTCTCCGGCCGGCCTGCCTGCTGAAGGCTCGCTTTCAGCGCGTCGACGTCGTAGCAGCCGTTCATGTAGGCCGTCATGCACTGGAGGTAGCCGGCCCGCAGGTACTCCAGCGGGTTGGCCTCCTCGTCGATGGTGATGGTCACCGGGGCGAACTGGTTGAGCGAGCTGACCAGCGGCACCCACCGGATGTCGAGCCGGTTGGCGGCCATCAGCGCGAAGGTCATCTGCTCGGTCCGCTTTAGGCGGGCCAGCGCGAGCGCGCCGACGCCGAGCACCACGGACTGAACCGAGATCTTCAGCCGTTCGGCGAGCTCCTGCGCGGCCGCCAGGCCCTCCAGGCTGTAGAGCGAGGCCCGGCGACGCTCACTGCTGTCACCCGGATCCCGGTCCGCGGGGACGAGCCGGCCCCAGGCTTCGGTCCAGTGCCGGAGGATTCGCGACCCCGACTCCTCCTGCTGCGCCTGTGCCATCTCCAGCGGCTGGACCACAGGCCCGAGCATCCCGCCGTCCAGGAGTCGACCGAACTGCTCCTCCAGCACCCGCAACGCACCGTTGTCGGCCGCCGCGTGGTGGATCACGGTGACCAGGTGGAGCGCATCGCCTTGGTAGGTCGTGACGAAGGCACGCCACGGCAGTTCGGCCTCGATGTCGATCGGCTCGGCTGCCGACTCGGCGGCCAGCCGGAGTGCCGCCTCGAAACTGTCCTCGGCCAGCTCCACCGACGCCATCTTGGACGGGCTGTACGGGTGGACCGTCTGGGTCGGCGTGGGCCCGCTCGGGTCGTAGGTGGTACGCAGCGACTCGTGGGCCGCCACCAACTGGAGCCAGCCGTCCATCACCTGGGCCGTACCGACGCCGAACGGCACCTCCCAGACGCTGATTAGGTTGGCGACCGACCGGTGGGCGGGCCCGTGTGTCTCCAGCGAGCGCAGGACCGATAGCTGACCGTAGGTCACCGCTCCCGTCCGGAGGCCGCTCTCGAGCGATGCTTTGGGATTGGGCTGGTGGTTGACGAACGGCATTCTGCGCTTCCCCACAAAGGATTCTCGGCGAATGGAGTGGTCTATCCGAATTTACGCCGGAGTCACGATGCCAGCGCATCAGCCGGACCGATATACCCGCCCCGGACGACAACTTCTTCGCACTGGGCGGGAACTCGCTGAAGGGCGCCCGAGTGATCAGCAGGCTCCGTGAGGAGCTGGGCGTACGGATTCCGCTCAATGTGCTGTTCGAGTGCCCGACCCCCGCCCAACTGGCGGAAAAAATTGGAGAGTACCGGGAGGACGCTCCGGAGGCCTCGCTGACCATCGAGCCTCTCGAAGAGCGCAACGACGGCACGTTCCACGCCCCGGCGTCGTTCGCGCAGCAGCGGATCTGGGTGGACGAGCACCTCAAGGGTCCGAGCCCCCGGTACAACGTCCCCGTGGCGACCGGCGGATTCTCGGGGTCCTCG
>DOWQ01000496.1:0-1252 GCA_003519485.1 Streptomyces sp.
GTCGTACCGGCCCGGCACTAGCAGCTCACGGCGCGGCAGGCCGACGGCCGGCCGGGCGGCGGACGCGCCCCGGGCCGCTGCCGCGAGCTTCAGGCGCTCGCGAGCCTCAGGAGCACCACCACAGGATGCAGTCCTCGGGAGGGGGAGGCGGCGGCGGTTCCGCGGGTGGCGGAGGCTCGTCCGACTCCGGCGGCGGACTGGGTTCCGGCGCCTCGGGGTCGGTCGGCCGGGAGGGCTCCTCCGGAGGTCGCGGCCCGGACGAGGACGTCGCCTCGGGTGACGCGTCCTCGGGATCGGCGGACGCGTTCTGCGAATCCTCGTCCTTCTTCTTGTCCTTGTCCCGGCCCTTATCGGAGCCCGGGCTCCTGGTGGCCCCGGGCGAGTCGGATTCCCCCGACTCCCGGTCGGTCGGCCCGTCCTCGCCGTCGCTCCGGCTGTCCTCCGTGCTCCGTTCGTCCGAGTCCGGCAGCGGCGCGGGAGCCTCCCGGAACATCCCCGGGGCGCCCAGTTTGTCGACGGTGAACGCGGTCAGCCCGACGCCCAGGCAGAGGGCGATCACCATGACGGCCCGCCGCCACCTCTTGCGGGCGCGGTGTCCGCCCCGGGAGCGCGACGGAGCCCGCAACTGGGCCCGGCGGGCGGCCCGGCCCTCGCCGGCGGGCGCGGTTCCCTCGACATCCGGGGCGGGAGGGAATTCGGCCTCCGGCGCTGCCGTGTGCTGCTCGGGCAGGGCTGCGGTGGCGGTTGCGTCGGCGGATTCACGCCCGCAACCCGGGCACGTCAGGGCACCGTTGAGGTATCGCTGACAGAGGGAGCAGTAGTCCATTGCGTCCTGAAGATTAGGCTGCTTCGGTTGTCGTTGACACCGCAAATTGTGAGAGTTGTGTGATGGTCGGCGCGTCGAGCCGACACTTCTGCCCGCAGCTGAGCCGGAACACTGAACGCGGTCGGGCCCATGACGCCGCCAGGTTAGAGCCGGGCCGTCGGCGCCCGACACTCGGGGTCCGCGACGCGGGCGGTCCGCGCCTAAGTGCCGGTTCCCGAGTCTGGATTCCCGTCGGGCCGGGCGCTAGCTTACTTCCCAGTAACCAACTTCTCGGCCGCGACCCAGGGAGCACGCCTTGACGACCCCGCCGTCATCGACAGCCCGCATGTCCCTGCACCGCCGATCCCTCCGCAGCCTCGGCTGCGCGGCCGCCGCGCTCGCGGTGGCCGTCACCGGTGCCGTACCAACCACCGCGGCCGCCCTGCA
>DOWQ01000496.1:1336-6341 GCA_003519485.1 Streptomyces sp.
CCGGGCGCATCAACGTCATCCCGGACAAGGCCGCGCGGATGCGGGAGATCTACCTCAACCCGGTGAAGCTGGCCTACTTCCTCGCCATCCGCGCGACCGTCGGCGAGGGGCACGACCAGTTCGTCGACGACATGTACTCCACCCCGGACGGGACGGCCGTGGTGGTCTCCCGCCCCAGCTTCGCGGACGTCGTCTCGATCGACCTGGCCAGCGGCGACGTCAACTGGCGCTTCCCGGTCTCCGGTCACCGCGCGGACCACATGGCGATATCCCCCGACGGCAGGCGCGTCGCCGTGTCCGCCTCGACATCGAACACCGTCCACGTCCTCGACATCCGGACCGGTGAGCAGGCGGGGTCGTTCGCCACGGGCGACAAGCCGCACGAGAACGTCTTCGTCGACGGTGGCCGGTACATCTGGAACATGGCCATCGGTGACGTCAACACGCCCTTCGACGACCCGGCCCTGGACGGGACCAAGGGCGACCGCCGCATCACCGTCGTCGACGCGGAGACCTTCGAGCAGGTCGAGGTCATCGACATGCGGGAGCGCCTGGACGCCATCGGCCGCAAGGACCTGTCCGACTCGGTGCGGCCCGTCGCCTTCACGCCCGACGAGTCCAAGCTCTACTTCCAGGTGTCCTTCTTCAACGGCTTCCTGGAGTACGACGTGGCCGCCGACAGGATCACCCGCACCAAAACGCTGCCGAAGAACCCGGAGACCGACGAGAACCGCACCACCTGGGTCAACGACTCCCGGCACCACGGCATGTCGATGAGCCCCAAGGGCGACAAGCTGTGCATCGCCGGCACGATGGACGACTACGCGACCGTCGTCGACCGGGCGACGCTCGAGGAAGGCCCGCTCGTGGCGGCCGCCAAGCCGTACTGGGCGACCGTGAGTGGTGACGGCAAGGCGTGCGTCATCTCCGAGAGCGGCGCCGACCGGGTCACCGCGATCGACTTCGCCACCGGCCGCAAGGTGGCGTCCGTCCCCGTCGGAGACCACCCCCAGCGGGTCCGGCTCGGCCACGTCCCGGCGGACTGGACTGGTCCCTCGGCCGGTTGACCCGCCGACCGGTGGACCGGCTGACCGGGTGACCACGGCAGAGCACGCAGGTACTGCGACGCCCGCGGCTGTACGGGTTCCGCCCCCGGGCGGGACCCGCGGCATCCCGCGTCGCGGAGCTCACCCGGGCGGGCGGGCGGGTGAAAGTTATTGACAGCGTGCGGAGCTGATGGTGTAACTAACTTTCACCCGTCATCGCTGTCATCACCGTCACCGCCTGACCGAAGGCATCCGCACGCCGAAGGGGCTCCGTATGACCACCCCCGTGCACGACCCGGCCGCGACGACCGTCCCACCGCCGCGCTCGCGCAGGGCGCTGGTCGCAGGCTCGGTGGGCAACTTCATCGAGTGGTACGAGTTCGGCGTCTACGGATACTTCGCCACGATCATCGCCGCCAACTTCTTCACCCCCGAGGGCGGCAGCGACGTCGAGGCGCTCGTCAAGACGTACGCGTCCTTCGCGCTGGCCTTCTTTTTCCGCCCGGTGGGCGCGGCGGTCTTCGGCCGCGTCGGCGACCGCATCGGGCGGCGGCCCACGCTGATTCTCGTGGTCCTGCTGATGACCGGAGCCACGACCCTGATCGGCCTGCTGCCGACGTACGCCACGCTCGGTGTCGCGGCGCCCTGGCTGCTGACCCTGCTGCGCATCGTCCAAGGGCTGTCGGCGGGAGGCGAGTTCGGCGGCGCGGTCTCGATCATGACCGAGTTCGCCCCGCCCGGGAAGCGCGGCCTGTACGGGTCGTGGCAGTCCTTCACGGTGGCGCTCGGCCTCCTCGGCGGCGCGGCTATGGCGGCGCTGCTGGCGACCGTGCTGACCGAGAGCCAGCTCAACGGCTGGGGCTGGCGGCTGCCGTTCCTGTTGACGCTGCCCATGGGGCTGGCCGCCCTGTGGCTGCGGCTGAAGCTGGAGGAGACGCCGTCCTTCGAGCGGATCCGGAACGAGCGCCCGGAACCGGGAAGCGACTCCGGAGCAGCGGTGGACCGGGCCTCCGCTCGCGAGGTGGCCAAGGCCATCGCGCTGGGTGTCGGCCGCCTCATGGGCTGGTCGGCGGCCGGCTACACCTTCCTGGTCGTCATGCCGTCCTATCTGCAGAGCTCCCTGAACGCGACCTTCCAACAGGCGCTGGTCGCCACTGTGCTCGCCAACCTGGGCTTCGCCGCCTCCATCATCCCGGCGGGTGCGCTGAGCGACCGGATCGGCAGGCGCGCGGTGATGGTGGCCGGTGCGCTGCTGGTGGCGGTCCTCGCCTTCCCCCTGCTGAATCTGTTGCAGGATCCCGCCGCCTCGACGACCGCCCGGGGCCTCGGGGTGTTCGCCGCCGGTGCCGTGGTCGGCCTGATGGCCGGCCCGGGGCCGGCGATGCTCGCCGAGATGTTCCCCACCCGGGTCCGCTGCACCGGCCTGGGTCTGGCGTACTCACTGTCCAACGCGGTCTTCTCGGGATGCGCGGGCCTCATCATCACCGAATCGATCAAGCGGACCGGCAACATCGACATCCCCGCCTATTACGTGGTCGCCACCTGCGCCGTCAGCGCGCTCGCCCTGTTCACCCTGCGCGGCGACGACTACCGCCGTGCGCTGCGCGACTGACGCCGCGACGGACCGGGAGAGGTAGGCGCATGCGGGTCATCGGGCTGATGTCGGGCACCTCGTACGACGCGGTCGACGCCGCGGCGGCCGAGCTGACGCTCCAGGGGGACAGCCTCGAGCTGACGCCCCTGGGGATGGTGAGCGAGCCCTACCCCGACGAGCTGCGGGCCGGACTGGCGGCCGCACTGCCGCCGGCGGCCACCACCATGGAACAGGTGTGCCGGCTGGACACCCGGATCGGACAGGCCTTCGCGGCGCTGGCCGTCCGCGCCGACCGGGAGCTGTGCGGAGGGCGCGCCGACCTCATCGCCTCGCACGGGCAGACCGTCTACCACTGGACCGGGGACGGCAGGGTGCACGGCACGCTGCAGATCGGCGCCCCGGCCTGGATCGCCGAGGCCACCGGCTGCCCGGTGGTGTCCGACCTGCGCACCCGCGACGTCGCCGCGGGCGGCCAGGGCGCTCCGTTGGTGAGCATCGTCGACGTCATGTGGCTGCGCGGCCGACCCGGCGTGCCCGTCGCCCTGAACCTCGGCGGCATCGCCAATCTCACCGCCGCGGGGGCGGATGCGGAACCGGTCGCCTTCGACACCGGCCCCGCGAACGCCCTCATCGACGCCGCGGTGCACGACCTCACCGGCGGCCGGCTGGCCTACGACGAGGACGGAGCGCTCGCCGCCGGGGGCAGCGTCGACGGGGCGCTGCTGCACCGGCTCCTCGACGAGCCGTACTACGCCGCCCCGCCGCCCAAGACGACCGGCAAGGAACTGTTCCACCTGCCCTACCTACGGGCCGCCCTGGCAGCCCGGGGCCCGCTCCCGGCCGAGGACGTCGTCGCCACCGTCACCCGGCTCACCGCCCGTACCGTCGCTGACGCGGCCCGGTCCGTGGGGGCGAGCGAGGTCATCGCCTCGGGCGGCGGCACCGCGAACCCGACCCTGATGGCCATGCTCCGCGCGGAGCTCCCCGGGGTGCCGCTGCGTACCTCCGGTGACCTGGGGATGCCGTCGGCCGCCAAGGAGGCGTACGCCTTCGCGGTGCTCGGCTTCCTGACCGCGCACGGACTGGCCGGGACGGTGCCGGCGTGCACCGGCGCCCGGCACGCCAGCATCCTCGGCTCGGTCACGCCCGGCCGCCGGGGCCTGCGGCTTCCCGAGCCCGCCGCCGCGGCACCGGTACGCCTGCGGGTGACGCCCGGCTGATGGGCCGTCACCGAAAGGCTGCAGTGGGGGAGTGGGCACCGCTCGTACCGGCGAGCGGTGGTGCCGGGCCCTCCGGCGGGTGGTCCGCGGGCGCGGCTGCCGGAGCCTCGGGCCGGGCCCGTCGCGGGCCCGTATAACGTAACGGCCATGCTGGATTCCGACGACGTCCGCCGTATCGCGCTGTCCCTTCCGGAGACGGTGGAGAAGGTGGCGTGGAGCATGCCCACGTTCCGGGTCGCCGGCAAGATGTACATCACGGTCCCGGACGACGAGTCCTCCTTCGCCGTGCGGTGCCCCAAACAGGAGCGGACCGAGCTGATCGCGGCCGAGCCGGAGAAGTTCTGGGTCCCACCGCACGAGGCGAGCTCCGCGTGGGTGCGGGTCCGGCTCGCCGCGCTGGAGGACGGGGACGAACTGCGCGACATCCTCGTGGACTCCTGGCGGCAGGCCGCGCCGGAACGGCTGCTGGAGGCCCACCCGGAGCTGGGACCCGTCGCGGGACCGGATACGGGCCACGCCTCGGGCTGACGCGGCGCCCGGGCGGCTGTCCACGGTGCGGTGCCCCGCCGGAGGGTGTTTGTTAGGTCATTTGGTGGCCTCGGCGGCGGTTCACCGACACCGGTGCGAATACGTGGGTGACTCTCGGATCCCGAGTCGAGCCGGAGGCGTGATGCCGTTCAGTCCGTTGGAGCAGCGGGGTGTCCCACCGGACCGGCGGGCCCCCGGCCGGCCCGGGCCGGCCGGGGCTCCGATCGGCCCCGGCCACGCGGATCCGTAGCGGCGACTACGGGAGTCACTTCGGTGAACGGCGTCGTGAACCCCTGGCGCTGACTGAGGTCGTTGTCGGTGGGCGATGTTGTTCAACCGTCAGGCCGGTCGGCGGCATGCCGCCGGTCCCGTTGTCCGGCGGTCATGTCGAACGGGGATACGGGTACGTGCCCGCCCGACCGCAGCGGATCAAGGCTCAGCCGGGGCGGCGGCCTGGGCCAACAGCATCCCGCCGCCGAGGTCCGCCCCGCTCCTCCCGCCCCACCCCGCACCGCCGCCGGCAGGTGGCAGCTCTTCGCACGGACAGCCAACCCTGGAGGTATCAGTGAACGCGACAAACCGGGCAGCGGC
This sequence comes from Streptomyces sp., assembly GCA_003519485.1. Classification (GTDB taxonomy): domain Bacteria; phylum Actinomycetota; class Actinomycetes; order Streptomycetales; family Streptomycetaceae; genus Streptomyces. Next base: position 6,316 of record DOWQ01000496.1, read on the forward strand.
CCACAAGACTCCGGTACAGCAGGCGG
>DOWQ01000369.1 GCA_003519485.1 Streptomyces sp.
CGGGCCAGCACGCGGAAGCCGCCGTCCGGGCGCGGCCCGGCCTCGACGCTTCCGCCGAGCGCGGCGGCCCGTTCCCGCATCCCGATGAGCCCCTTGCCGCCGCCTTCCGCGGTCTTGTCCGCTCCGCCGCCGTCCGCGCCGTCTCCTCCCGCGCCGCCGGTCGCCGGCCCGTCGTCGTCCACCCGGATCTCCAGCAGCCGCGGCTCGTGGCGCAGCAGCACCCGCGCGGTGCGCGCGCCGGAGTGCTTGACGACGTTGGTCAGCGCCTCCTGGACGATACGGAACGCCGCGAGGTCCGCGCCGACGGGCAGCGGGGCCGGCTCGCCGTCGACCGTGATGTCCACCGACAGCCCCGCGCGGGCGGCGTGCTCGGCCAGCTCGGGCAGCCGGTCGAGGCCGGGGGCCGGCGAGCGCGCCGACTCGTCCCCCGGGGTCCGCAGCGAGTCGAGCACCTGCCGGACCTCGCCGAGCACCTCCTTGCTGGCCGCCTTGATGGTGGTCAGCGCGGTGCGGGCCTGTTCGGGGTCCTGGTCGAGCAGGGCCAGGCCGACGCCCGCCTGCACATTGATGACGGAGATGCTGTGGGCCAGCAGGTCGTGCAGCTCACGCGCGATGCGCAGCCGCTCCTCGTCCGCGCGGCGCCGCGCCGCCTGCTCACGGGCCGCTCGCTCGCGCGCCACCGACTCGCGGCGCAGCCGGGCCAGTTCGGAGCCGACGACGATCACGCCCGCCCAGGCGGCGACGCCCCACTCCGGCCCCCAGCTCGCGGGGCCGTCACCGGCGGGCGGCAGCCACCGGTAGAGCCAGTGGCCGATCAGCAGATGGCCCGCCCAGAGCATTCCGAGGGCACTCCACGCCGCGCGCCGGTGGCCGGCGACGACCGCGGAGAAGCAGCCGATGGCGACGCTGAGCACGATCGGTCCGTACGCGTAGCCGCCGCCGAAGTACAGCATGGCGGCGGCGCAGACGCCGAAGACGGCGGCCCTCGGATGCCGGTGGCGCAGGAGCAGCAGCGCGGGTCCGGTGAGCAGCAGGATCCGGGCGAAGGTGTCGAGCGGTGCCCGGTCCAGCTGGTTGCGGGCGGCGAAGCCGGAGCCGACCAGCTGGATCAACGCGACAGCGAGCGGCAGCGCCCACAGCCGGAAGGGGCCGGCGTCCTCCCCGGACCGCCACGGCGGGCCCGCGTAGCGCGGCCGTCCGTCCGGCGTGCTGCGTTCTGGCATACGTCCCACGCTAAACGCGAACCGGCCCGCCGGGCGTCAGCCGGGCGGCGTGACCGGGACTACTCCGTGGGGAGTACCGCCGCGGGGGCCGCGTCGGCAGTCCCTGTCCCCTGGCTACGGGCCGGCCTGCTCGCGGCGTTCCCCCGTGCCTTCACCGTGCCGGAACGGCGCGTCGCCGCGACCGGTCCGCCCGTGCCGGGGAGCCGCTGCCGACCCGCGCGGGTCACGGAGGCGGGCCGACTGTCAGCACCGACGCCACCGGCGGAATGCGGGCTCGCACGGCTCCAGGAGGTACTCGGCCCACACCGTCTTGCCCCGGCCGCCGTCGTCGCGGTCCTCGACGCCCCACGCGGTCGCCAGCGTCTCGACCAGCAGCAGGCCGCGCCCGCTCTCGGCCTCGTCGGACGGCGCGCGCCGTACGGGCCGGTGGTCACCGCAGGCGTCAGTGACCGCGATCCGCAGGATGCCGGCCTCGATGTCGAGACGGAGCGTGAACTCCGGCCCGGCACCATGGCAGTGCGTCACGGCGTTCGCGACCAGTTCGCCGATGAGCAGCGCCGGAGCGTCGGACTCGTAGCCCCACGCTGCGAGCCGCAGGCCGGCGACCCGGCGGGCGAGCCGGGCGCCCTGCCGGTCGGAGGGGTACGACACCGCGAACGCGCGGCGGATGCTGGGCAGCGGGGCGGTCCCGTGAGGGAACTTCTCGGACTTCACGCCCTCAACTGTCAGTAGTCGCCCCTAGCCTGAGAAGGCCCGCTGGACGTACTGACGGAATGAGTAGGGGTGGCCGGGGATTCAGTACGGCCCACGGGCCGTTACGGCGATGCGGGGCGGGCGGTTGAGGTCGGGGAGGCGGTGGGGAAATGGCCAACGGCAGCGGCAAGCAGAACACCTACGACGCGGCGTTCATCGGGCTCCGGTACTTCGGGGCTCAGTTGGCGCTGTTCCGGGGGCGGGCGCGACTGCTCCAGGCGGAGCTGGCCGAGCAGCTGGGCTACTCGGAGTCGACGATCGCGTCGATCGAACAGGGCCGGCGAGTACCGCAGCAGGATTTCATCGAGCGCGCGGACGACCTGCTGGCGGCCGGTGGCGTGCTCAAGACGGGTGCGCCCTTTCTGGAGCAGGCCCGGTACCCGGCGTTCTTCCGGGACTTCGCGGTCCTGGAAGCCGACTGCGTGAGCTTGTACTCGTACGAGAATCAGGCGTTTCCGGGCCAGCTGCAAACCGAGTCGTACGCCCGCGCGCTCTTCCGAGTTCGTGTGCCCTCGCTGAGCGATGAGGACATCGACCGTCACGTCGCCAGCCGAATGGGGCGGCAAGGCCTGCTGACCCGCGATCCATTGCCCGTGCTCGGGTTCGTGATCGAGGAGTCGGTTCTCAGGCGGCCCCTGGGCGGCACGGAGGTCCTGAAGGAACAGCTCGACCGCCTGGTGGCGTGCTCAGAACTCCGGAACGTCGAGATCCAGGTGATGCCCACCCGGCTCAAAGAACACGCGGGCATGGCCGGTCCCGTAGTGCTGTTGGAGACCAGCGAGCGCCGCCACCTCGCCTACGTCGAAGTGCAGGACCAGAGCACGTTGCTCTCCGGCCCGGAAGAAGTCAGTGTCCTCGAGCAGCGCTATGGAATCATGCGGGCTCAGGCCCTCCCGCCGTGGGAGTCCACGAGTCTTATCAAGCGGTTGGCAGGTGAGTTATGAACGCCGAACCGACATGGTTCAAGAGCAGCCACAGCAGCAATGAAGGCGGCAACTGCGTCGAGGTCGCGGTGGGGCCGGGCTTTGTGGGCGTCCGGGATTCCAAGAACGCGGACGGTGGTTCCCTCGCCGTCTCGAACGCCGAGTGGTCGGCCTTCATAGCGTTCGCGGCCGGGCAGCCGGTCGAGGGCGGCTGAGGCCGCCGAACCGCGGGCGTCTGCCCTCGGAGTCCCCGCGCGAGTGGCAGCCCCAGCACCCGTGCGGCCCGGAGCGGGCACGACCGGAGTCCGCCGCGCCGACGTTGCTACGCCGGCGCGGCGCCGGAGGTGCTCTCCGTGCCGGCCGGGCTCCCGGGCTCGGGCAGGCCGATGCCGCGGGCCAGGCCGGTCGCGGCGGTGGCGAAGAATTCCGCCCGCGCCTCGATCATCCGGTCGAACTGGCCGAAGACCTCGAAGTTGACCAGGCCGAAGAGCTGCGCCCAGGCGGCCACCGCCCGCGCCAGTGACTCCGGGGGGAGGTCGACCCCGATCCGTTCCGCCAACTGCCGGGCGTCCCCGCGCACCGGCTCGGGCATGGAGCAACCGGCCGGTTCCGTCAGCGTGCCCGCCTCGAGCGCCTCCCGTACGGCGCCGAGGAGGGCCAGGCCCACCCGGCTCGCCGGCTCGACGGTGGCGGCCGGCGCGGCATAGCCGGGCACGGGCGAGCCGTAGATCAGGGCGTACTCGTGCGGGTGCGCCAGAGCCCAGGCCCGTACGGCACGGCAGACGGCGAGCCAGCTCCCGCCCGGGTCGCCGGAGCCGGCCGCTGCCGCTGCCCGTTCGGCGGCCGCGCCCACCGCGTCGTAGGCGTCGACGATCAGCGCGGTGAGCAGTTCGTCGCGGC
>DOWQ01000487.1 GCA_003519485.1 Streptomyces sp.
CCCGGGTAGTGGTGCTCGAACCAGTCGGCGTTCTCGAACGGGTAGTGCACCTGGGCGAACGGCATCGAGCCCGAGTCGAACCACGCGTCGATGACCTCGGCGACGCGGCGCGACTCCTTGCCGCAGGTGGGGCAGTCGAAGGTGATGTCGTCGACGAAGGGGCGGTGCGGGTCGAGCTCGGACTGGTCGGTACCGGTGAGCTCCGACAGCTCGGCGAGCGAGCCGACGCACACCTGGTGGTCATCCTCGCAGCGCCAGATGGGCAGCGGGGTGCCCCAGTAGCGGGTGCGCGACAGGGCCCAGTCGACGTTGTTGTTCAGCCAGTCCCCGAAGCGGCCGTACTTCACGTTCTCCGGGTACCAGGTGGTGTCGTCGTTCTCCTCGATGAGGCGCTGCTTGCGCTGGGTGGTGCGGACGTACCACGACGGCATGGCGTAGTAGATGAGCGGCGTGTGGCAGCGCCAGCAGTGCGGGTAGGCGTGGTCGTAGTCGAGCGCGCGGAACAGCAGGCCGCGGCCGCGCAGGTCCTCCACCAGCGTCGGGTCGGCGTCCTTGAAGAAGGTGTCGCCGACGAGGCCGACCTCCGACTTGAAGTGGCCGTCGGGGCGGATCGGGTTGACGAACGGCAGGCCGTAGCGGCGGCAGACGGCCATGTCGTCGGCGCCGAAGGCGGGCGCCTGGTGGACGAGGCCGGTGCCGTCCTCGGTGGTGACGTAGTCGGCGAGCACGACGAGGTGCGCGTCCCCCTCAAACTGGACCAGCTCGAACGGGCGCTGGTAGGTCCAGCGCTCCAGCTCGGCGCCGGTGAACTGCTGGCCGGTGCGCTCCCACTCCTCGCCGAGCACCTTGTCGAACAGCGGCTCGGCGACCACGACGCTGCGCTGGTCGGCATGCTTCGCGACGACGTACGTCACCTCGGGGTGGACCGCGACGGCGGTGTTCGACACCAGCGTCCAGGGGGTCGTCGTCCAGACGAGCAGGTCGACGTCGCCGGCGAGCGGGCCGGAGGTCAGCGGGAAGCGGACGTAGATCGACGGGTCGGTGACGTCCTCGTAGCCCTGCGCGAGCTCGTGGTCCGACAGCGCCGTGCCGCAGCGGGGGCAGTAGGGCGCCACCCGGTAGTCCTCCTCGAGCAGCCCCTTGTCGTGGATCTGCTTGAGCGCCCACCAGACCGACTCGACGTATGGCGTCGACATCGTCACGTAGGCGTCGTCGAGGTTGACCCAGTAGCCCATGCGGTGGGTGAGGTCGGTGAAGGCGTCGACGTGGCGCAGCACCGAGGCGCGGCACTTCTCGTTGAACTCCTTGATGCCGTACGCCTCGATGTCGTGCTTGCCGGTGAAACCGAGTTCCTTCTCGACGGCGAGCTCGACGGGCAGGCCGTGGCAGTCCCAGCCGGCCTTGCGGGCGACGTGGTAGCCGCGCATGGTCCGGAAGCGGGGGAAGACGTCCTTGAAGACGCGGGCCTCGATGTGGTGCGCGCCGGGCATGCCGTTGGCTGTGGGCGGCCCCTCGTAGAACACCCACTCGGGGCGTCCCTCGGACTGCTCCAGGGAGCGGGCGAAGACCTTGTTGTCGCGCCAGAAGTCGAGCACGGCGTGCTCGAGCGCGGGCAGGTCGACCTGGGCGGGCACCTGGCGGTACTGCGGCTGCTGACTCATCGGGGTATTTCCTCCGGCGGACACATGCGGGTGGTGATGGTGCTGTCCGTCGGAGGGACGAGAGCGCTGGGCTCCCGCGGTACCACCCTCCTTGGCCGCCGGCGGCGCCGGTGAGCGCTTCCCGCGGCCCCCTCATTGGGGTTGCGCTGCCGGGTCTACTCGCTCACGGGAGCTTTCTTCCGGCGGCTCGGGGGTGATCTTCGCGCCGCGCACACCCCCGGGCTCACACCGTCCCCGGGTCGCTCATGGCTGCGTACGGAGCTACTCGTCCCCTTCGATGCCTTTCGCTGCGCCCAGTGTACGGGGCCGCGCGGACAGCGGCGGACGGTTTTCCGGGCCGCGGTCCCGGTCGCTTCCCCGGTCGTCGTCCTCGCCGTGTTTCCGGCCGTGGTCCCGGGGGCTCGGGGGTGGTTCGGGCTCCGGATCCGGTCGTTTCCCGGCCGCTGCCCCCGCCGCGCCGGCCCGGTGGCGGGAGGCCCGGCGGTGACCCGAATGGCCACATGGCGGCGGCCGGATGTGGCAAGGGGCGCGGGGGAGGGCGTCCTACGCCGGCCCGCGCCGGATTACCGGCCGGGGAGCGGGGCACAACCGATGCAGGCCCGGCCTCCGCCGCACCGGTGGGGGCGGGCCGGGGCGGCTCGTCGGCCCGAACGGTCGGCGTGCCCGGTTGCCGCGGACCCTGAGTCGATTTATCGTCCCAGCACGATTCGCGAGCAAGATCACAATATGTGAAGGGGCCGCTGCCATGGTGGCGAAAAAGGCTGCCGCGAAGAAGACGGCTGCGAAGAAGGCGGCCGAGAAGAAGGCGGCCGCGGACAGGACGGCGGCTGCCGCGGAACCGGCTGCGACGGCGGAACCGGAGGCGAAGGCGGCACCGGCCGCCGGGAAGCCCGCACGGAAGACGGGAGCCAGGACGGTGGTTGCGAAGAAGACTCCGGGAGGTGCGCCCGCGGCGGCCCGGAAGGTCCCCGCCGCGTCGTCGGCGCCGCCGGTGCCCAAGGCCCGCGCGTCGGCGGCTGCCGGGCCGGGCGAGCCGGCCGAGCCGGGTGAGCTGGCGGTACGGCGCGGCGAGGAACCCTGGTCGCCCGAGGAGGTCGAGCATGCCCGGACGGGGCTGCGCGGCGAGGCGGTGCGGCTCCGCAACGAGATCAGCTCCTCCGAGGCGGCGATCACCGGGCTGATGCGGGACTCCGGCGACGGAGCGGGCGACGACCAGGTCGACACCGGCACCAAGAACATCACCCGCGAGCACGAGATGGCGCTCAACGCCAACGCCCGCGAGATGCTCGAACAGACCGACCGGGCACTGGAGCGGATCGACGCCGGGACGTACGGGCTCTGCGAATCCTGCGGCAATCCCATCGGCAAGGCGCGGATGCAGGCATTCCCGCGGGCCACGCTGTGCGTGGAGTGCAAGCAGAAGCAGGAGCGCCGGTGAGGGGCCCGCTGCCGGAAGTTCCGGCGGGGGCGGTGCCGTCCGGCCTGTGACGTACCCTCGTCCTCAGCCAGGCAGGGTCTGGCGCGCGACCAGAGGTTGAGGGACTCACGTGGCAGAGGCGGAGCGGACCATCGGTACTCCAGGTTTTGAGGGCACGGAACCGGCGGAGTCCGACGGGAGCGCGGGCGGCGCCGAGGGCAGTGCCGAAAACGGTGCCGAGAGCGGCGCGGACGACGGCCCCGAGGGCGCCGGCGCGGGCAAGGGGCAGCGCCGGATCGCGGTGCTGCTGAGCGTGGCCGTGACCGCGTACGCCCTCGACCTCGTCACGAAGATGATCGTGGTGGCGAAGCTGGAGAACCGGCCCGAGGCGATCGAGGTGTTCGGGGAGTGGCTGCGCTTCTACGCGGTGCGCAATGCGGGCGCGGCGTTCGGCCTCGGCGAGGCGCTGACCATCGTCTTCACGATCATCGCGACGGCCGTGATCGTGGTGATCGCCCGGATCGCCCGGAAGCTGTACAGCCTGCCGTGGGCGGTCGCGCTCGGCCTGCTGCTCGGCGGGGCCCTCGGTAACCTCACCGACCGGGTCTTCCGGTCCCCGGGCGCCTTCCAGGGCGCGGTGGTCGACTTCATCGCACCCAAGGGCTTCGCGGTCTTCAACCTCGCCGACTCGGCGATCGTCTGCGGCGGCATTCTCATCGTCGTGTTGTCCTTCCGCGGCCTGGACCCGGACGGCACCGTCCACAAGGACTGACGGCAGGCCCGACGGCGGCCTGATGGCCTGACCGGGCGGCCCGGCCGGGGCGGGACAGCGGCATCGGTGACGCGACGACGGCGGGGCCGCCGGGCGCTCCGGTGCCTCCCCGGACGGCCGCGGACGGCTCCGCGCAAGGGCCGGCGAGGGGCGGGCGTACGGAAGCGGGTCCGCCGTCCGGCATACTCGGGTGGGTGAGCCCGCTACCCGAAATCCGCACGCTGCCCGTCCCCGAAGGCCTGGAGGGCGAGCGCGTCGATGCTGCGATCGCCCGGATGTTCGGCTTCTCCCGTACGAAGGCGGCCGAGCTCGCCGCCGCCGGGAAGGTCCAGGTCGACGGCAGCGCCGCCGGGAAGTCCGACCGGGTGACCGGCGGAGCCTGGATGGAGGTCGAGCTCCCGCAGGCCGCGCCGCCCGTCCGGATCGTCGCCGAGCCCGTCGAGGGCATGGAGATCGTCCACGACGACGACGACATCGTCGTGATCGCCAAGCCGGTCGGAGTGGCCGCGCACCCCAGCCCCGGCTGGACCGGTACGACCGTCATCGGCGGGCTCGCCGCGGCGGGCTACCGCATCTCCACCTCCGGTGCCGCCGAGCGGCAGGGCATCGTCCACCGGCTCGACGTCGGCACCTCCGGCCTGATGGTGGTCGCCAAGTCCGAGCGCGCCTACACCCTGCTCAAGCAGCAGTTCCGGGAGCGCACGGTCGACAAGCGCTACCACACGCTGGTCCAGGGCCACCCGGACCCGATGAGCGGCACCATCGACGCCCCCATCGGCCGGCACCCGAACCACGACTACAAGTGGGCCGTGATCGCCGAGGGCAAGCCCAGCGTCACGCACTACGACCTCATCGAGGCGTTCCGCGCCGCCAGCCTCCTCGACGTCAAACTGGAGACCGGCCGCACCCACCAGATCCGGGTGCACATGACCGCGCACCGCCACCCCTGCGTCGGCGACCTCACCTACGGCGCGGACCCGCAGCTGGCCGAGCGGCTCGGGTTGACCCGGCAGTGGCTGCACGCCGTCCGGCTCGGCTTCGAGCACCCCGGCACGGGCCGGTGGACGCTGGTGGAGAGCAGCTACCCGACCGACCTGTCCGAGGCGTGGGACAGGCTGCGGGCCCCGCGCTGAGACGTCGGACGCGACTCCCGGGGCGGTGACCGGCGGCTCCGCGTCGACCGTCCGACACGCCCCGGCCGGGTGCCTCGGGACGGTCGGGCATGTCGTGGGGGCGACCTAGAATCGCCCCCATGGCTGCTGCTGGTGGGTCCGACTTCGTCCACCTGCACGTGCACACCGAGTACTCCATGCTCGA
>DOWQ01000753.1:0-4545 GCA_003519485.1 Streptomyces sp.
AACTTCTCGAACGCGAAGCGCGGAGCCTTGACGACGACGTAGTCGAGCGTCGGCTCGAAGGACGCCGGGGTCTTCTCCGTGATGTCGTTGGGGATCTCGTCGAGGGTGTAGCCCACCGCGAGCCGGGCCGCGATCTTGGCGATCGGGAAGCCGGTGGCCTTGGACGCCAGGGCCGAGGAGCGGGACACCCGCGGGTTCATCTCAATGACGATGACCCGGCCGTCCACCGGGTCGACCGCGAACTGGATGTTGCAGCCGCCGGTGTCGACGCCGACCTCGCGGATCACCGCGATGCTGATGTCGCGCAGCTTCTGGTACTCGCGGTCGGTCAGCGTCATCGCCGGGGCGACCGTGATCGAGTCGCCGGTGTGCACGCCCATCGGGTCGAAGTTCTCGATGGAGCAGACGACCACGACGTTGTCGGAGCGGTCGCGCATCAGCTCCAGCTCGTACTCCTTCCAGCCTAGGATGGACTCCTCCAGGAGCACCTCGGTGGTCGGGGAGAGTGCGAGGCCCTGGCCGGCCATCCGGCGCAGCTCCTCCTCGTCGTGCGCGAAGCCGGAACCGGCGCCTCCCATGGTGAAGGAGGGGCGGACGACCACCGGGTAGCCGCCGAGCTCGCCGACGCCCGCGAGGACGTCCTCCATCGTGTGGCAGATTACCGAGCGGGCGGACTCGCCGTGGCCGGTCCGGGCGTTGACGGCCGCGACGACGCCCTTGAACAGGTCGCGGTCCTCGCCCTTGTTGATCGCCTCGACGTTGGCGCCGATGAGCTCGACGCCGTACTTCTCCAGGGCGCCGGACTCGTGCAGCGCGATCGCGGTGTTGAGCGCGGTCTGGCCGCCGAGGGTGGGCAGCAGGGTGTCGGGGCGCTCCTTGGCGATGATCTTCTCGACGTACTCCGGGGTGATCGGCTCGACGTAGGTGGCGTCGGCGATGTCCGGGTCGGTCATGATCGTGGCCGGGTTGGAGTTGACCAGGATGACGCGGAAGCCCTCGGCCTTGAGCACGCGGCAGGCCTGGGTGCCGGAGTAGTCGAACTCGGCGGCCTGCCCGATGACGATCGGGCCGGAGCCGATGACCAGGACGGACTGGATATCGGTGCGCTTAGGCACGCTGGCCCTCCCTCGGGGTTGCGCTGTGCTGGTGGTTGTCCCGCATGAGGTCGACGAACCGGTCGAACAAGTACGCGGCGTCGTGCGGACCCGCCGCCGCCTCGGGGTGGTACTGGACGCTGAACGCGGGGCGGTCGAGCAGCTTCAGGCCCTCCACCACGTTGTCGTTGAGGCAGACGTGGGAGACCTCGGCCCGGCCGTACGGGGTGTCGGTGGGGGCGTCGGTCGGCGCGTCCACGGCGAAGCCGTGGTTGTGCGCGGTGACCTCCACCTTCCCGCCCGCCCAGGTGCCCGCGGCGCTGCGCTCCTGCACCGGCTGGTTGATGCCGCGGTGGCCGTACTTCAGCTTGAAGGTGCCGAAGCCGAGCGCCCGGCCGAGGATCTGGTTGCCGAAACAGATCCCGAAGAGCGGGGTCCGCCGTTCCAGGACGGTCCGCATGAGAGCGACCGGGTGGTCCGCGGTGGCCGGGTCGCCGGGCCCGTTGGAGAAGAACACGCCGTCGGGCCGTACGGCGTAGACCTCCTCGGCGGTGGCCGTGGCGGGCAGGACGTGGACCTCTATGCCGCGCTCGGCCAACCGGTGCGGGGTCATGCCCTTGATGCCCAGGTCGATCGCGGCGACGGTGAACCGCTTGGCGCCGATCGCCGGGACGACGTACGCCTCGGGCGTGGCGACCTCGGCGCTCAGGTCGGCGCCCTTCATCTGCGGGGCGGCCCTGACCCGCTCCAGCAGTGCGGCCTCGTCGGCCAGCGCCTCGCCGGAGAAGATGCCGACGCGCATCGCGCCGCGCTCGCGCAGGTGCCGGGTCAGCGCGCGGGTGTCGACACCGCTGATGCCGACGACGCCCTGCGCTGTCAGCTCCTCGTCCAGGCTGCGGACGGAGCGCCAGTTGGACGGGGTGCGGGCCGGGTCGCGTACGACATAGCCGGCGACCCAGATCCGCCGGGACTCGGCGTCCTCGTCGTTGACGCCCGTGTTGCCGATGTGCGGGGCCGTCATCACGACGACCTGCCGGTGGTAGGACGGGTCGGTCAGGGTCTCCTGGTAGCCGGTCATGCCGGTGGAGAACACCGCTTCGCCGAAGGTCTCCCCCACGGCCCCGTAGGCCCGGCCGCGGAAGCTCCGGCCGTCCTCCAGGACGAGTACGGCGGCAGCCTCGGCCGCCCGGGTGGAGGTTGTCATCATGCGCCTTCCTTGTCGTGCTGGATGGCGGCTACGTCGATGGGGCCACCGGACAGTTCGTTGATCTCCCGCACCCAGGCGGCGTGCTCGGCCGCGTGGTCGGAGCGCAGTCCCGAGTCGAGCAGAGTGCCGCCGTGCTCCCAGGTGATCACCAGCAGGCCGCCCTCGGCGAGCACCTTGCCGGCGATGCCCTTGTCGAGCCGGGCGCCGCGCAGGGCCGCGGCCGGGACGAAGAAGTCCCGAGCCCCGGGCCGTACGACGGCGAGGCCGGCCGGCGTGAGGGTCAGCTCGGCCCTGCTGCGGGTGCCCAGGCCGTGCGCCACGATCCGGTCGAGCCACTGCCCGGCGGTGGTGGAGCCGTGGTAGCGGCCGGCCAGGGTGAGCAGCGGCTCGCCGGGCTCCGCGGGCGGCTCGGGGAGCTCCGGGAGGCCGGACTGGAGCTGTGCGCGCCACTTCCAGCCCTGCCGCATCAGCCAGTAGAGCATCGCCACGAACAGCAGCAGGCCGATGACCCAGCCGATGCGGTCGGCCCAGTCGGTCACCTCCTGCGATTTCCGCTCCGCCGCGATTTCGATGATGAGAGGTGTCACGCCAGCTTCCCGTCCACGACCGTCGCCCGGCCCCGCAGGAAGGTGTGCGTCACTCGTCCTGGCAGCTCGCGGCCCTCGTACGGGGTGTTGCGGCTGCGGGAGGCGAAGCCCGCGGGGTCCACGGCACCACGGTATGCCGGATCGACGAGGGTCAGGTTCGCGGGCTCACCGGCGGCGATGGGCCGACCGTGGCCCTCGAGGCGCCCGATGGCGGCCGGCCGGAAGGACATCCGGTCGGCGATGCCCGCCCAGTCGGTCAGCCCTGTGTCGACCATCGTGTGCTGGACGACGGACAGCGCGGTCTCCAGGCCGACCATGCCCATGGCGGCCGCGCCCCACTCGCAGTCCTTGTCCTCCTGCGGGTGCGGGGCGTGGTCGGTGGCGACGCAGTCGATGGTGCCGTCGGCGAGCGCCTCGCGCAGGGCCATCACGTCGGCCTCGGTGCGGAGCGGCGGGTTCACCTTGTAGACGGGGTCGTAGGACCGTACGAGCTCCTCGGTGAGGAGGAGGTGGTGCGGGGTGACCTCGGCGGTCACGTCCCAGCCCTTGGACTTGGCCCAGCGGACGATCTCGACCGAGCCGGCGGTGGAGAGATGGCACACATGCAGCCGGGAGCCGACGTGGGCGGCGAGCAGCACATCGCGGGCGATGACCGACTCCTCGGCGACGGCGGGCCAGCCACCGAGGCCCAGCTCGGCGGAGACGACGCCCTCGTTCATCTGGGCGCCCTCGGTGAGCCGGGGCTCCTGGGCGTGCTGGGCGATGACGCCGCCGAACGCCTTCACGTACTCCAGCGCCCGCCGCATGATCACGGCGTCGTCGACGCACTTGCCGTCGTCGGAGAAGACCCGGACGCCGGCGGCCGACTCGTACATGGCGCCGAGCTCGGCGAGCTGCTTGCCCGCCAGGCCGACGGTGACGGCGCCCACGGGCTGGACGTCGCAGTAGCCGGACTCCCGGCCGAGCCGCCAGACCTGCTCGACGACGCCGGCGGTGTCGGCGACGGGGAAGGTGTTGGCCATGGCGTGCACGGCGGTGAAGCCGCCGACCGCGGCCGCCTTCGTACCGGTGAGGACGGTCTCGGAGTCCTCGCGGCCGGGCTCGCGGAGGTGGGTGTGCAGATCGACGAGACCGGGCAGCAGTACGCTGCCGGCGGCCTCGATCACGGTGGCGTCATCGGCCGTGAGCCCGGTGCCGGTCGCGGCGACGAAGCCTCCGTCGATCAGTACGTCGCGCGGTTCGCCGCCGAGGATCCGCGCACCGCGGATCAGGGTCTTTCCGGGCTCACTCATGGTCACGCGTTCTCCTCGGTGCGGTTGGTCGCTTCGGCGGTGGCGGTGGCGGTGGCGGTTTCGGCGGCGCCGGTGGTGAGGGCGGGCTCCGCGCCGCCGAGCAGCAGGTAGAGGACGGCCATCCGGATGCTGACGCCGTTGGTGACCTGCTCGACGGCCGTGCAGCGCCGGGAGTCCGCCACCTCGGCGGTGATCTCCATGCCGCGGTTCATCGGGCCGGGGTGCATCACGATGGCGTGGTCGGGCATCCGGGCCATCCGGTCGGCGTTCAGGCCGTAACGGCGGGCGTACTCCCGCTCGGTGGGGAAGAAGGCGTCGTGCATCCGCTCGCGCTGGACCCGGAGCATCATCACCGCGTCCGACTT
>DOWQ01000753.1:4647-5282 GCA_003519485.1 Streptomyces sp.
CGGCGCCCGGCGAGGTCGCGGCCGGTGCCGTCACCGGGGCCGGTGTGGTGGGTCGGGCCGCCGTCGGCCGAGCCCGCGAGGTGGCGGCGCATCGTGAAGGCGTCCAGCAGGGCCTGCGTCGGGTGCTCGTGCGTGCCGTCGCCCGCGTTGACGACCGAGCCGCCGATCCAGCCGGAGGTGGCGAGCCGGTGCGGGGCCCCGGAGTCGGGGTGCCGGATGACGACCGCGTCGGCGCCCATCGCCTCCAGGGTGAGCGCGGTGTCCTTCAGGGACTCGCCCTTGGAGACGGAGGAGCCCTTGGCGGAGAAGTTGATGACGTCGGCCGACAGCCGCTTGGCGGCGGCCTCGAAGGAGATACGGGTCCGGGTCGAGTCCTCGAAGAAGAGGTTGANNTTGACGACGGTCCGGCCGCGCAGGGTCGGGAGCTTCTTGATCGGCCGGTCGGCGACCCGGGCCATCTCCTCGGCGGTGTCGAGGATCAGGACGGCGTCGTCACGCGTGATGTCCGCGGCCGAGATGAGGTGGCGCTGCATCCGGTGTCTCCGTGGGATGAGGGAGGTGTGCGGGCGGGCGGGCGGAGGCCCGGGGGCCGGGGTCCGGCGAGGTCGCGCGGAGCCGACCGGGGTGCGGCGGGC
>DOWQ01000623.1 GCA_003519485.1 Streptomyces sp.
GTACCGGTCGCGCGGGAGGGTCCTCGTGCCGGTCCGCACCGGAGCATGCCCCGCGCACGTTTCAGTGGCGGTACTCCGCGGCCCAGCCCTCGACGGCGTCAGCCGCCATGTCGAACGCTTCGGAGCGGCCCAGGAAGTCGGCGTTGTGGTCGGTGATGACCGGCCGCAGGTCCTCCCCGCCGACCGGTTCGGCCAGCAGCGCCTGCCCCTGCACCGTGCGCGGCAGTCCGAGCCACTTCACGGGCTGCTGCACGGTGTGGACCACCGACAGCCGGTCCCAGGACAGGGTGCGGGTGGAGAGCAGGGCGACCCGCCGCAGCCCGTGCGCGCTCACCCAGGCCCCCATCCGCAGCACCCGCAGTGCGAGGACGATGACGCCGGTGGCGGCCGCCACGCACACACCCGCGCCGGGCAGAGCCCCCGCCAGCGCGATGATCATCGCGGCGAAGAGCAGGTACGAGGCGAGGAGCAGCAGCACCGCCGCCGCACCGACCCGGTAGGGGCCGGGGCGGTACGGACGGCGCCAGCGGTACTGGTCGTCCGGTGTGGTGGCGTCCGCCGTCTCCTCGAAAGCGCGGTCGGCCGTCAGAAAGGTCAGGGGCACGACGGGTCCTCACTCGTATGCACGCTCGAACAGGCTGTGCCGGGTGAGATTATCGACCCGCACTCTCCGGGACCACCTCAGGGGGCAGGCGGCGGCCGGAGGTCGGGAGTGCGCGTCAGCGCCCCCGGGCGACCTCGGTCACGGGGGTCGTGGTGGTGCCCGGGTTCCCGGCGTCCAGCGCGGGGGCCCCGAGCAGCAGTGCGCCGGCCAGGCTGCCGACGGCGAGCAGGCCGGTCAGGGACCTGCGGGCGATCTGGGCCGGGCTCGCCCGGGGACGGGGCGGCGGCGTCACATTGCTGCGGAAGCTGTCGGATTCGGCGATGAAGGCGAACGGCACGGGCTCTCGCCGGCGGAACATGTAGTGCTCTCCTCGGCGTGCCTGAGGCGCGCGGGTCGAAACTGACGCTTGTTACTGGGAGAACGTCCGGGGATGCCGGACAGTGCCCGTTTTCAGTAACTTATTGAACAGTACCAACCGTCTTTCCGGCGCCGCCCGGCTGGAAACGACGGCCTTCCGGGGCTGTCGGTGCCGGGCCGTAGGCTGGGCGCCGCCCAGTGCCGCCATTTGGAAGGACCCGCCGGTGACCGACACCCCCGCCGAGAGTGCCAAGCCGAGCTTTCGCAGTGATGTGACCGTCGAGCTGGTGAAGTGCAGCGCCGCGGACTCCGACGTGCTGTGGGCCGCCCGCGTCTCGACCGCCGGTGAGCAGTCCCTCGAAGAGCTCCAGAAGGACCCGGAGCGCTCCAAGGGTTTGATCAACTTCCTGATGCGGGACCGGCACGGCAGCCCGTTCGAGCACAACTCCATGACCTTCTTCGTCAGCGCCCCGATCTTCGTCTTCCGCGAGTTCATGCGGCACCGCGTCGGCTGGTGCCTCGCCGGTGACACCGAGATCACGCTGGTGGGCGAGTCCGGGAAGCTCCGCCGCCGGACGATCAAGGAGCTCCACCAGCTCTGGAACGCACCGGCCGAGGAGCCGCTGCCGGCCTCCGCGGCCGGCGTGACCTGGCACCCCGGGGCGGGCAAGTGGGCGGCGCAGGTCCGGCGCCAGGACACGGACCACTACCTCGGGCTGTACGACAGCCGGGAGGCCGCCGAATCCGTCGTCGCCGACTTCCGGGAGGAGCAGCCGGGCACGCGGCTCCGGTCCCTCGAGCCGGCCCGCGGCAGCCACGTCCGCTGCCACGACGAGGAGACGCTGCTCCCGCACCGGACGCCGATCACCGATGTCATGGAGTCGGGCGTCAAGGCGATGCTGAGCATCACCACCGAGGGCGGCCGGGTGCTCCGCTGCTCGGCGGACCACGCGATCCTCACCCCCGACGGCTGGCGCAAGGCGGGCGAGCTGGCCGCAGGGGACGCCGTCCTGGCGGAGGGTGCAGCTCCCGGGTCCTCGCCGGCTCGGGCGCCGGCCCCGGCCGCCCCGCCGGGCCTGCACCGCGGCATCGATGTCTGGACGGCTCTGCAGCGCGAGCGACTGATCGGCGAGACGGACAGCTGCCACCTGTGCGAGCGGGTCCTCCCGCGCGCATCGCTCTCGCTGGACCATGTGATCCCGGTGGCCGCCGATCTCGGCCGCGCTCTGGACGAGAGCAACCTCGCGCCGGTCTGTGAGGAATGCCACGCGGCGAAGAGCGCGCGCGAGCAGCCGCCGGCCGGCCCGGGCGCCCCGGCCGCCGCCGTTCCGGACCGGATCGTCTCGGTCACGGAGGACGGCGAGGAGATGACGTACGACCTCTCCGTGGCCGGCCCGTGGCACAACTTCCTGGCCGGCGGCATCGTGGTGCACAACTCCTACAACGAGGAGTCCGGCCGCTACCGCGAGCTCCAGCCGGTCTTCTACGTGCCGGGGGAGGACCGCAAGCTGGTCCAGCAGGGCCGCCCCGGCAAGTACGTCTTCGTCGACGGCACAGCCGAGCAGCAGGCGCTGGCCGGCAGCGTGATGGAGGAGAGCTACCGGCAGGCCTACGAGGCCTATCAGGAGATGCTGGCCGCGGGCGTCGCCCGCGAGGTCGCCCGTTCGGTCCTCCCGGTCGGTCTCTTCTCCTCGATGTACGCCACCTGCAACGCTCGCTCGCTGATGCACTTCCTGGGGCTGCGCACCCAGCATGAGCAGGCGGCCGTCCCGTCCTTCCCGCAGCGGGAGATCGAGATGGTCGGGGAGCTGATGGAGGCGGAGTGGGCCAAGCTCATGCCGCTGACGTACGCCGCCTTCAACGCCAACGGACGGGTGGCGCCGTAGGGCACCGTGGCGCACACACGTCCGGATAGGCCGTGCGTGGTGTCCGTATTGCAGCATTTTGCGAGGTTCATCTAGGCTGAGGAAACGGACCCGGCACTGCTTGAACCCCCGAGCAGGCAGTGTCGGGTTCCACTTGGTTGGTCCCCCGAGGGAGCGCCCCACCGCAAGCTGCGAGTAGCGTGGGACCCATGGCTCCGACCTCCACACCTCAGACCCCGTTCGGGCGGGTCCTGACCGCTATGGTCACGCCGTTCACTGCGGACGGCACTCTCGATCTCGACGGCGCGCAGCGGCTCGCCGTCCATCTGGTGGACGTGGGCAACGACGGCCTCGTTGTCAACGGCACCACCGGCGAGTCCCCGACCACCAGCGACGCGGAGAAAGCGGATCTCGTGCGGGCCGTGGTGGAGGCCGTGGGCGACCGGGCCCATGTCATCGCGGGAGCCGGCACGAATGACACCCGGCACAGCGTCGAGCTGGCCCGCGCCGCCGAGCAGGCCGGCGCGCACGGACTGCTGGCGGTCACGCCGTACTACAGCAAGCCGCCGCAGGAAGGTATCTTCCGGCACTTCAGCGCCATCGCCGACGCGACCGACCTCCCGGTGATGCTCTACGACATCCCCGGCCGCAGCGGCGTCCCGATCAACACCGAGACGATCGTGCGGCTCGCCGATCACCCGCGGATCGTCGCCAACAAGGACGCCAAGGGTGACCTCGGGCGGGCCAGCTGGGCCCTGGCCCGCAGCGGTCTCGCCTGGTACTCCGGCGATGACATGCTGAACCTGCCGCTGCTGTCCGTCGGGGCCGTCGGCTTTGTCTCCGTCGTGGGCCACGTCGTCACGCCGGAACTCCGGGCGCTCCTCGAGGCCCATCTCTCCGGCGACGTCGCGAAGGCGACCGAGATCCACCAGCAGTTGCTGCCCGTCTTCACCGGGATGTTCCGCACCCAGGGCGTCATCACGTGCAAGGCCGTCCTCGACCGGCTTGGACTTCCCGCCGGACCGCTCAGGCTGCCGCTCGTCGAGCTCTCCCCGGAGGAGACCGAGCAGCTCACCCGGGATCTCGCGGCAGGCGGAGTGCAGCTTTAACCCCGGAATTCACGACTTCACAATTCAATACCGCCAACAACTGCAAGTGCACGAATGTCACGCGCGCCACGTCCCCCTTCTCCTCCGTCCACGCTTGCGCGGGCCGGAGGCGGCGGCACGGGAGGTGGCCGCGCGTGGTGAGGAGAGTCTTTTGAGTCATCCGCATCCCGAGCTCGGCCCGCCGCCGACCCTGTCGAAGGGCGGCCTCCGTGTCACCCCGCTGGGCGGCCTCGGCGAGATCGGCCGCAACATGACCGTCTTCGAATACGACGGGCGTCTGCTGATCGTCGACTGCGGCGTGCTCTTCCCCGAGGAGGAGCAGCCCGGAATCGATTTGATCCTTCCGGATTTCACCTCCGTACGGGACCGCCTCGACGACATCGACGGCATCGTGCTCACGCACGGCCACGAGGACCACATCGGTGGCGTCCCCTATCTGCTCCGCGAAAAGCCGGACATCCCGCTGATCGGCTCGAAGCTGACCCTCGCGCTGATCGAGGCAAAGCTCCAGGAGCACCGGATCCGGCCCTACACCCTGGAGGTCAAGGAGGGCCACCGGGAGCACGTCGGCCCGTTCGACTGCGAATTCGTCGCGGTCAACCACTCCATCCCGGATGCCCTGGCCGTGGCGATCCGGACGCCGGCCGGCATGGTCGTGCACACCGGCGACTTCAAGATGGACCAGCTGCCGCTGGACCGCCGGCTCACCGACCTGCCCGCGTTCGCGCGGCTCGGCGAGGAGGGCATCGACCTGCTGCTGTCCGACTCGACGAACGCCGAGGTGCCCGGGTTCGTGCCGCCGGAGCGGGACATCTCCAATGTGCTGCGGCAGGTGTTCGGCAGCGCCCGGAAGCGGATCATCGTCGCCAGCTTCGCCAGCCATGTGCACCGCATCCAGCAGATTCTGGACGCCGCGCACGAGCACCGTCGCCGGGTCGCCTTCGTCGGCCGCTCGATGGTCCGCAACATGGGCATCGCCCGGGACCTGGGCTACCTGCGAGTGCCGCCGGGTCTCGTGGTGGACGTCAAGACACTGGACGACCTTTCGGATCACGAGGTCGTCCTCGTCTGCACGGGCTCGCAGGGCGAGCCGATGGCGGCCCTCTCGCGGATGGCGAACCGGGACCACCAGATCCGTATCGTCCAGGGCGACACGGTGATTCTGGCCTCGTCCCTCATCCCGGGCAATGAGAACGCCGTCTACCGTGTGATCAACGGCCTGACCCGGTGGGGCGCGAACGTCATCCACAAGGGAAATGCCAAGGTGCACGTCTCCGGCCACGCCTCGGCCGGCGAGCTGCTGTACTTCTACAACATCTGCAAGCCGCGCAACCTCATGCCGGTCCACGGCGAATGGCGGCACCTGCGGGCCAATGCCGAGCTGGGCGCCCTGACCGGGGTGCCGCAGGACCGGATCGTGATCGCCGAGGACGGCGTCGTTGTCGACCTGGTCGGCGGCGTCGCCAAGATCTCGGGCAAGGTCCAGGCCGGTTATGTCTACGTCGACGGCCTCTCGGTCGGCGACGTCAAGGAGCCGGCCCTCAAGGACCGCCGGATCCTCGGCGACGAGGGCATCATCTCCGTCTTCCTGGTCGTGGACAGCAGCACCGGGAAGATCGTCGGTGGCCCGCATCTGCAGGCCCGCGGCTCGGGCATCGAGGACGCCACGCTCTCCGCGGTGGTCCCGAAGATCGAGGAAGCCCTGGCCAAGTCGGCCTCCGACGGCGTTGCCGACACGCGTCAGCTGCAGCAGCTGATCCGGCGCGCGGTCGGGAAGTGGGTCTCCGACAACTACCGCAGGCGGCCGATGATCCTGCCCGTCGTGGTCGAGGTCTGACGGCCACTCAGCGATACGGACGGCCGCACCGGGACCGATTTGCTTCCGGGGCGGCCGTCCAGTACGTTTACGGCTCCACCTCAGCGAGAACGCCGAGACGCAGTGCGTCCGGAACGGCTCGGAAGAGGCGGGGATCCGGCCCGGAGAAATCTGGTAAAGTCGGGAAAAGCCGAAAGG
>DOWQ01000392.1 GCA_003519485.1 Streptomyces sp.
GTCCGGCAGGCCCGCGCGCCCCTCGGCCGCGCCGGAGCCGCCGAGCGCGCCGGGGGCGCCCTGCTGGGCGATCCGTACGGCCGCGACGACCGCCTTGAAGACGTTGACGCTGGTCGAGTCGGAGACCACCACCTGGCCCGGAGCCGCGCCGATCAGCGGCGCGATGCGCTCGCCGACCCGCTCGGGCGCGGACCACCAGCCGCTCTCCTCCCAGGACCGGATGCGCATCCGGCCCCACTCCCGCTCGACGACCTCGGCCAGCCGGCCGGGGACGGCGGTGGGCAGGGCGCCGAGGGAGTTGCCGTCGAGGTAGACGGCAGCGTCTCCGGCGGCCGCCGCTCTCCCGGCTGCCGCCTCGTCCGCCGCAGGCTCGTCGAGCAGGAAGCGGGCGCGGGTCCCGGCCAGCGGGTCGTCGGCGTCGAGCTGTGCGGCCCTGGCCGCGAGGGAACGCGGCTCAGACATGGCTGCGCGCCGTCCACAGCTCGGGGAAGACGTTCTTGGCGGCCCGCTTCTCCAGCCAGGCGACACCCGCCGACCCCCCGGTGCCGGTCTTCGAGCCCATCGCCCGCCGGGTCGCCACCAGGTGGTCGTTCCGCCAGCGCCAGACCAGCTCGGCGACCTCGGTCAGCGCCTCGCCGAGCCGGACGAGCTCGTCCTCCTGGGAGCCGGAGTAGATCCGCTGCCAGACCTTCTCGACGGCCGGGTCGGGTGTGTGGCGCACCGCCGGGTCGCGCTCCAGCACGGCGGCGGGGACGGCGTGGCCGCGCCGGCTGAGGAGCCGCAGCACCTCGTCGTAGAGGCTCGGTTCGGTGAGCGCCTTCTCCAGTTCGTCGTGGACCCGCGGCGAGCCCCGGTGGGGCACGAGCATCGACGCGGACTTCTCGCCGAGCAGGAACTCCAGCCGCCGGTACATCGCGGACTGGAAGCCCGAGCCCTCGCCGAGCGCGCTGCGGTAGGAGTTGAACTGGGCGGGCGTGAGGTGCGCCAGCGGCTCCCACGAGGCGTTCAGGGACTGCAGCTCCCAGCCCGAGCGTTTGAGCGCCGCGAGCGCGGTGGGCAGGTCGTCCCGGCGGAAGGCTGCCGCGGCGGTCTGCCACTCGTGGACGATGACGGTGAACCACAGCTCCATGACCTGGGTGGTCACCAGGAAGACCATCTCGCCGGGGTCGTCGGAGAGCGGGTGCTGGAGGTGGGTGAGGAGTTCCGCCTGTACGTAGTCCTCGTACGGCGTACTGCCCTGGCTTCCGATGCTGAGATCGGGGGCGGGGTCCGCGGTCTCCGGGGTGCTTCCGGGCGCGTCGGATCGTGGTTGCGACATCGCTGTCTCCTCGGTATGCGTGCTACCGGGTAGCGGTCCGCCCCTTCCTCTCGGTGTCGGAGCTCCGGTCCCCTCTCAGGACCCGTCCGCATCGGCGCGCCGGGCCCTGAAGACATCATCCGTGGCCGGTGCGGCAAACGGCAAGGGCCGACCGCGTCGGGCGGCCGGCCCTTGGTGCGTTCGGGTTGCGTTCGAGCGCTGTAGCGGCTGACGTGCTGCTCAGCTGAGCGTGTCGGCCGCGGTCGGGGAGGAATCGCGCAGGAAGGTGCTGCAGCGCTCGTACTCCGCCTCCTCGCCGATCGCCTGTGCGGCGCGCGCGAGGGCGTGCAGGGCACGCAGGAAGCCACGGTTCGGCTCGTGCTCGAACGGCACGGGCCCGTGGCCCTTCCAGCCGCTGCGGCGCAGCGCGTCGAGACCGCGGTGGTAGCCGGTGCGGGCGTACGCGTACGACTCGACGACGCTGTCGTTCTCGAACGCGTCATCGGCCAGCTGGGCCCAGGCCAGCGAGGAGGACGGGTACTTCGCCGCGACCTCGGCCGGGGCCGCACCGGAGGCGAGCAGCTCGCGCGGCTCCGGGTCGTCGGGGAGATGGGCCGGGGGAGGTCCCCCGAGCAGGTTTTCGTGTGTGGCCATGGATCCAGTCTGCCTGGCCGCGGCGCGAAGGGGGACCGGCTGTCGCCCCGGAACCCGTACCGCCGCCGAATCGTCACGCACGGTTACGCGCAGCACAGCGGGCCGGGTCTCGTCGTCCGACGGGCCCGGCCGGCTGCTCGTGGGGGCTTGTGGGGCTTGTGGGGGTCACCGTGAGCGCGGGCCGCGGCGGCCGGGTGGCCGTCGGTCCAGCGGTGCGCCGGCGCGGTCAGAGCTAGAGCTGCGGAGGGGCGACCGGTCCCGTGTAGGGCAGCACCAGTTGGCAGGTGATCGGCCTGGGATGGGCGGGGTCGAGCGCGTTCAGCACATCAGTGAGCGCGATCGGGTCGTACGCGATCTCCAGGTGCTCGGTGAGGTCGAGCGCGCACTGCTCGTTGACGAGGATGTTCTCGACGCCCGGTCCCTCGAGGAACGCTGATTCGTAAGGGGTGACGACCTGGTCCCCGTTGGTCTGGATGACCGTGTAGTCGACGCCCGGGACGGTGTCGCCCCCCGCGTTGAGCCGGGTGATGAAGTCCGAGCCCACCTCCTGCTGGACACAGGACTCGCACGACTTGATCAGCTCATCGTTGACCGAATCGAGCAGGCCGAGGGTCTCGCCGAGGGTGACGATGCCGCTGAGGTCGGTGCCGTGGTTGGAGGGCGCCAGGCCGATGAGCTTGCCGACCTTGTCCGCGCCGTCGAGGTTCTTCAGGTAGTAGCGGGGCATCATTCCGCCCTGGGAATGCCCGACGACATCCACCTCGTCCGCCCCGGTGGCCGCGAGCACCTTTCCGATGAATTCGCCCAGCTGTTCGGCGGATTTCTCGACCGCCCCTACTCCCTGCACCGAATCGTCCGGCGTCGCGCCGCCGTAATTGAGCGCGAAGACGCAATAGCCGTTGTTCTTGAGAAGCGGTGAGGCACCTCGCCAGCTGTTGTTCATGTTCGCCAAGGTGCCGTGCACCAGGACGACGGGGCTGGGGTGGGCGGTCGAGGGCTCGCACGACCAGTCGTTGGCGCCCGGGGGCGGCACGGTGGGGGATCCGAAGCCCGCGGCGTAGCTCTCGATGGAGTTGTACGCGACGGGTAGCTGCTCGGCTCCCTCGTCCGCCGCGGCGGGGGCGGGCGCTGCGAGGACGGCCAGTCCGACGACTCCGGCCAGGACCGCGCCGCCGGCCCGGACAGCCTTGCGCGGCCTCTTTTTCCTATTGCGCGGCATGCTCCACACAGGAATCTCCGCAGGAAATGCGAAGGACTTCCCCGGGAGTGGTCGGGGAAGTCCGTGCAGGCTATTTCCGCAGGAGAGAGCCCTGCTATGCACGCACCGCTAAGGCGCGGGGCCCCGCATATCACTCGCGCGACAAATGAGGGTGCGGTTGGTACCCGTGCGGACATGCGTGAGCCCGGCATTCCCGACCGGTTCGGCGGGAATGCCGGGCTCGTACTGCGCCGCGTTATGAAGCCGCGGGCCGGCGGGCCGTCACTTCAGCTTGGTGCCGGTGGAGCGCAGGTTGCCGCAGGCCTTGGTGACGCGCTCGGCCATGCCGGCCTCGGCCAGCTTGCCCCAGCTGCGCGGGTCGTAGAGCTTCTTGTTGCCGACCTCGCCGTCGATCTTCAGCACGCCGTCGTAGTTGCGGAGCATGTGGTCCGCGACCGGGCGGGTGAAGGCGTACTGGGTGTCGGTGTCGAGGTTCATCTTCACGACGCCGTTCTCGAGCGCGGTGAGGATCTCCTCCTCGGAGGAGCCGGAGCCGCCGTGGAAGACGAAGTCGAACGGGTCGGTCTTGCCGGCCTTGGCGCCGACGCCGTCCTGCAACTGGCGCAGCAGGTCGGGACGGAGCACGACGTTGCCCGGCTTGTAGACGCCGTGCACGTTGCCGAAGGAGGCGGCCAGCAGGTAACGGCCGTTCTCGCCCAGGCCCAGCGCCTCCGCGGTCCGCTCGACGTCCGAGACGGTGGTGTAGAGGCTGTCGTTGATCTCGTGCGAGACGCCGTCCTCCTCACCGCCGGTCGGGGTGATCTCGACCTCAAGGATGATCTTCGCCTTAGCGGCCTCGGCCAGCAGTTCCTTGGCGATGGTCAGGTTGTCGTCGAGGATCTCGGCGGAGCCGTCCCACATGTGGGACTGGAAGAGCGGGTTGCGGCCGGCGGCCACGCGCTCCTGGGAGACCTTCAGCAGCGGCCGTACATAGCCGTCGAGCTTGTCCTTCGGGCAGTGGTCGGTATGCAGCGCGATGTTCACCGGGTACTTGTCGGCGACGAGGTGCGCGAACTCGGCCAGCGCGACCGCGCCGGACACCATGTCCTTGCTGTACTGACCGCCGAGGAACTCCGCACCGCCGGTGGAGATCTGGACGATGCCGTCGCTCTCGGCCTCGGCGAAGCCGCGAAGGGCCGCGTGCAGGGTCTGGGTCGAGGTCACGTTGATGGCCGGGTAGGCGAACTTGCCTGCCTTCGCCCGGTCAAGCATCTCGTTGTAGACCTCGGGGGTTGCGATGGGCATCTGTCGGCTCCTTGTGAATGTGCCGGAATACGAGTAGGCCCTGACCTAGGGGGCGACGTCATCGTCGGGGCCATCTTCCCAGATACGGTCGTTCGCTCCACCCCACCCGGGTGCTGCCGTCACTCCGTACGGGTGGAGTGGCGGGCCGGACTGTTTCACGTGAAACCATCCAGTCCTACGGCAGCGGCCGGAATCCGGGCCTCACCGCGGCTCCCAGGGGCGGGTGGGAACCGGGGCCGGAGCGGACCCGGGTCGGCTCCGGGGAGGTCCGGACTGGGCTCGGTCCGGAGCTCGGGGCGGCGCTGCCCCGGAGCCCGGCGAAATCAGAGACCCAGGTCGTCCAGCCCGTACGCCTGGTAGTACGGCAGCCCCGCGTCCGCGATCGCCGACGCCGCTCCGCGCTCCACGATCACCGCGACCGCCACGACCTCGGCGCCCGCCTCACGCGCCGCCTCGACGGCCGTCAGCGGCGAGCCGCCGGTGGTGGAGGTGTCCTCGACGACGAGCACCCGGCGGCCCTTGATGTCCGGCCCCTCGATCCGTCGCTGGAGACCGTGCGCCTTGTTGGCCTTCCGCACAACGAAGGAGTCGAGCCTGCGGCCCCGCGCGGCGGCGGCGTGCATCATCGAGGTCGCCACCGGGTCGGCGCCGAGCGTCAGGCCGCCCACCGCGTCGTAGTCGAGATCCGCTGTGAGGTCCAGCATCACCTGACCCGCCAGCGGCGCGGCCTCTCCGTCCAGGGTGATCCGGCGGAGGTCGATGTAGAAGTCGGCCTCCAGGCCGGAGGAGAGAGTCACCTTGCCGTGCACTACGGCCTTGTCCTTGATCTGCCGCAGCAGGGCAGCACGCGCGTCCGTCATGACGACGAGACTAACCGGGGCGGCGAGCGCCCCGGTCGGATCGGGCGGGCTGCCCCGGTGGGAACGGCGGGCGCCCGTGCCGGGGGCGGCGCCGTACGCGGCCGAGATGGCCCCGTACGCAGCCGTGATGGCCCCCTGCACGGCCGGAATGGCGCCGTGCACGGCCAGGATGCTGCCGTGCGCGGCCTGAGCGGCGGGCTCCCCCGGTCAGAGCCGGCGCCAGCGCCAGGTGGTGGAGATCTCCAACGGGTCGATCGGGGTGACCAGGCGCGGCATCGTGTTGAGACCGTTGGGCGGCCCGGACTGCGGCTCGACACAGACGGCCGCCGCCTGCTGGTCGTAGACCACGACCCACTCGGCCCGGCTGGTGACCCGCAGCTCCAGCCGATCCGGCCAGGTGAGGGTGACGTCCACCCCGTCCGGCATTCCGAAGCAGTCGTCCCAGGGCCCGGGCAGCGGGGCGATCCGCCGGCCGGTGGGCAGATGGTTCTCGCCGCGCTCCTCCTGCCAGCCGGGTTCGAACGAGATTTCCACACCGGCACTGCCGCCGGCGCCGGGGCCGTCTGCTGCGCCGGTGCCGGCAGCCGCGCTGCCGCCGTCCGCCCGGCCGTCGTCGCCATCGAGGTGCCGCCGGAACCAGGGGTGCCAGCCGGCCTGCGCCGGGAAGGAGTCGTCGTAGGTCTCGACGCCCATCGTCAGCGTCAGCGAGTCCTCGGCGATCTCGACGACCTGGGTGACCCGTCCGCGATACGGCCAGGGGTCCGCGAGGTCGTACGTGAACACGGCCGAGGAGTCCCCCGTGCGGGCCGTTCGCCACGCCCGGTCGCGGCCGGTGCCATGGATGGCGTGCGGCGGGGAGTTGACCGGCAGCCGGTGGAGCGTGCCGCCGTCGTGGAACCGGCCGTTCTCGGTCCGGCCGCACCACGGCACCATCGGGAAGGAGCCGTAGGCGGCGCCCTGCCTCAGCAATTCCGTCCCGCCGACGCGCAGCGAGCCGAGCCGGCAGCCCTGCGCGGGCAGCACGGTCACCTCGGCGTCGCCCGCCGCCAGTCGGACTCCGGCCCCGAGGGCCTCTTGGGTCGTCTCATGGGTGCTCACGGACCGACCTTATGCGAGTACACACAGACCCCGTCCGGAGCCCGCCCGGGCCCGTCACCAACGGACCTCCGCCCCTCCCGGGCCGGCCCCGGCCCGCCCGTCCGCCAGCTGTCCGTACGGGCTGTCGGTGCGGACAGCCGCCCCGGTCCTTCACCGCGGCCGGGCGCCGGAGTCAGGACAACAGCAGCGGACGCACGGTGTTCCAGCACGCCTGGTCCGCGGCATTGAGCAGCCCGCTCCGAGGATCAGCGGGCCGGTAGGCACTCCCGTCCGGCCGGCGCGCGACGCCGCCGGCCTCCGTCAGCAGCAGGGCGCCGGGGGCGTGGTCCCAGGGCAGGGTCCGCTGGAACAGGATGAAGTCCTGCTCCCCCTCCAGCAGCCGCGGATAGTCCACCCCCGCGCAGGCGGTTCCCGGTCCCAGGGCGGCGAACCGGGGTGCCGCGGCCTCGACCCGTGCCCTTGCCCGCGGATCCAGAAACGGGGTCAGTGCGGCGCCGCGGAGCTCGGCCGGCTCGCCGGGAGCCGGCTCCCGGCGCACTCGGACCCCGTCCCGCCAGGCCCCGGAGCCCCGTTCGGCGATATGGACCCGGCCGTCTACGGGCCGCAGGATCCACGCCGCGACGGTCTCACCGGCCCGCACCAACGCCGCCATCACCGCGTACTCGGGGCGGCCCGCGACGAAGTTCGCGGTCCCGTCCAGCGGGTCGACCAACCAGACCACCGGCGCGTCCCGCAGGGCAACGGCCAGCCCGGGGTTGCCGGCAGCGGCCTCCTCACCGACGACCGGAGCGTTCACCACTTCGCGCAGCCGGCGGCTGATCAACACCTCCGCCTCGCGGTCGGCCACAGTGACCACCTCGCCGGGCGACTTCTCCTCGACGTCTCCTTCGGCCAAGGCCCGGAACCGGGGAAGGATCGCGGTCTCGGCGGCCTCGCACAGAATCCCGGTCACGTCGTCGATCCACATGATCGCCATGCTAGGTCCGCGGTACCGGCCGAGGTGGAGGACCGGTCGGTGGCCGCAGTTCCCGTCCCGGTGAGGCGGCTCGGCCACGAGCCGGAGCGGCCGAACCGGGGAGGCGCGGATTGCGGACGGCCATTGCGGGCAGCTGTTGCGGGCAGCCGGCCGCACGACGGCCCCGCGGGGGGTACGACGGGTCGGCGGCGTACGGGGCCGCGCGGAGCGGGGGACGGTGCGGGGCGCGCACCGGGGCGACGGT
>DOWQ01000574.1 GCA_003519485.1 Streptomyces sp.
GGGACCCGTCCGGCTCACCGCCGGTCGCCGGAAGCCCGCCCGTCACCCTGTCCCCCGCCGCGGCGAGGTCCGTCAATCCCTGCTCCTTCAGCACCCGTACGGCCTCCGCCGGGTCGGGCGTGATGACGGCCAGCCGCCCGCGCGCGCTCGCGGCCAGCTCGCCGACCGGGCCCTGCACCAGGAGCCGGCCGCGCGCCATCACCGCGACATCTGTGCACACTTGTTCGATCTCGTCGAGGAGGTGGGAGGAGAGGAAGACGGTGGTGCCGTCGCCCGCCAACTGCCGTACCAGTGCCCGGATCTCCCGCATCCCCTGCGGGTCCAGGCCGTTCGTCGGCTCGTCCAGTACGAGCAGGCGGCGCGGCTGGA
This sequence comes from Streptomyces sp., assembly GCA_003519485.1. Lineage (GTDB taxonomy): Bacteria > Actinomycetota > Actinomycetes > Streptomycetales > Streptomycetaceae > Streptomyces. The sequence continues at coordinate 370 of DOWQ01000574.1, forward strand.
GCAGCGCCGCAGCCAGCCCGAGCCGCTGCTTCATCCCGAGCGAGTACGCCCGTGCCTTCTTGCCCGCCGCGGCGGAGAGCCCGACCCGGTCCAGAGCCGAGCCGACCCGCGCGTCCCGGGTGCGGGGGTCGGCCGCGGGGTCGGCGGCGTCGTACCGCCGGAGGTTGTCCCGGCCGGACAGGAAGCCGTACAGCGCCGGCCCCTCGATCAGCGCGCCGACCTGCGGCAGCACCTGCCGCAGGTCGCGCGGCACGGGCCGGCCGAGGACGCGGGCGCTTCCGGCGGTCGGCCGGACGAGGCCCATCAGCATCCGGATCGTCGTGGTCTTCCCGGAGCCGTTGGGCCCGAGGAAGCCGAAGACGCTGCCGACGGGGACCGTGAGGTCCAGCCCGTCGACGGCGAGCTGCCCGCCCCGGAACCGCTTGCTGAGCCCGCGGGTCTCGATGGCGCCGCCGGTACCGGTGACCGCCGGGTGCTGCATCCGTCCTCCCGTCTGCGTACGGCTCCGCCCGCCGGAACTCCGGGCAGGGAGGGCCGGGCAGCGGCCGCGCACCGGCCGGACGGACAAGCCGCCCGGGCACGGCCACGGATCCCCCATCCCGTGGCGGCTGCTTCACCCGGCCCGTGGCGGCTACTTCGCCTGGTCCGCGGCCTTGATCAGCGCGCCCTTGTCGACCGCGCCGGCGTACACCGCGCCGTCGTCCGTCAGCAGGACGTTGACCAGCCTGGTGCTGAACACCCGGCCCGTGCCGAAGTCTCCGCTGACCTTGTCGCCGAGGCTGTCGAGGAGTTGCTCCGCCTCGGCCGGCAGGCCGGCCTCGCCGCCGGGGCCCTTCGCGCCGCCGGACGCCTTGAGCTCCGCGACGCTCGTCCAGTCCTCGCCGATGACCTTGAGCCCGGACAGGCCGTCGGCGCCGCCCGGCACCGGGAGCTTGCCCTCGGCCTTCTTGTCCAGCCCCTTCTCCGGCAGGTCCTGCTGCTCGGTGACGTCCGTGCCCTTCGGCGGGGTGAACTCGAACAGCTCGGGGTCCGGCTCGCCGAAGTCGACCGAGGTGAAGCCCGCGTCGATCGCTGCCGCGCCGCCGCTCTTCGGGGTGAGCGTGAACTTGAGCGGCACACCGTTGTCGGCGTCCACCGCGATCCGTACGGACCCGACCGTCGACTCCTGCGCCTTCGGCTCGATCACGAGCTGGTACGCGTCCCGGCCGGCGACCTTCGCGGTGCCGTCGACCGTCACCGCCGTCGAGTCGCCGACGGCCTTCAGCGCCTGCTCGGCGAACTCCTGCGGGGTGATGTCCGCCGGCCCCTTCGGGCCGCCGTCCTCCGCCGCGTGCTCCGGGGCGGTCGCGTGGTACGCACTGTCGCTGCCGGAGTCGTAACCCCAGACGTCGTCGCCGTTGTGGATGAGGCTGTACTCGGCGGCGTCCCCGACGATCGACACCCGCTGCTTCTCGGGGCCGTCCGCGGCCACCCGCAGGGTGTGCGTGCCGGACGCCAACTCCATCAGCTTGGCCTGCGGGTCGGCGGCCGAACCGCCCTCGTCCCCGCCGCTCCCGTCCCCGCCCTCGTGCGCCGGACCGCCGCCGCCGAAGGCACCGCCCGAAGCCGCTCCCGGCAGTGCCGGGAGGCCCAGGTCGGTGCTGATCTTCACGGTGCCGGACAGCCGCTGGGTGTCCGAATCGGCCATCTTCGCGATGAGCTGCTCGGCGGTGATGTCCGGCAGGTTCGGGCTGCCCGAGCTGGCGAGGGCCGGCACGAGGCCGATGGTCAGGGCTGCCACTCCCGCCACCGCTGCGGGCACGGCGTAGCGGGCGACCCTGCGGGAGGGTGCCGCGGGGGCGTCGTCGCCGTCCCATGCGTCGGTGGCCTGCGTCGGTCGCTCTGCTGGCATGTGCGCTACCTCCGTGGTCGGCGGCGGTTCCGTCGGGTCCTGGGGATCCACCGGCCGGGGTCCGCCGGCCAGGTGGGTGCTGCCCACCTCACTGCCATTGTCACCCGGGCCCGCCGCGTTTGTGCTCTCATCACATCAAAACGGCCGCGCCGGGGCGTCAGCCGACGGGATCAACTTCGGGTACGTCGCCGGGAGGAGACGGCCCCGCCTGCGGGCCCGGCGCGTACCGCCGAAGTCGGAGTTCCCCGTAGGGGACGGAGAGGGCGGAAACCGGGTGGAAACGGAGACCGCCGGCCGGGGCCGGGAAGAGCGGGACCGGCCCGCGGAAGGCGGGCCGGAAACCGGGGAAGCCCGGGCCGGGGCCGACCCGGTCTGAGCGGTCCGGCTCTCACCGTCCCGGCTCCCGAACAACCCCCCGCCCCGCGCCGGCAGGCCTCAGCCCGCCCGGTGGACCACCGCGTCGCACAGGCTCTCGAGAGCGCTCTTCGCCGCGCAGTCCTGCAGCGGGCCCAGCGTCGCGCGGGCCTCCTCCGCATAGCGGACCGTGTCGCGGCGGGCCTGTTCCAGCGCCGGGTGCGCGCGCATCCGGCGCAGGGCCTCCCGGACGGCCGCGTCCTCGGTGAGGTCGCCGGCCAGCAGCTCGCACAGCTCGCGGTCGGTGGCATCGCCGTCCGCCGAGGCCGCCCGCGCCCGCAGGTGCAGCACCGGGAGCGTCGGGATGCCCTCCCGCAGATCGGTGCCCGGCGTCTTGCCGGACTCGTGGCTGTCGCTGGCGATGTCGAGCACGTCGTCGGCGAGCTGGAAGGCGGTGCCGAGCCGCTCGCCGTACTGGGTGAGGATGTCGACGACGCTCTCGTCCGCGCCCGCCATCATCGCGCCGAACCGCCCGGCGACGGCGATGAGCGAGCCGGTCTTGCCTGCGATCACGTCGAGGTAGTGGGCGATCGGGTCGCGGCCCTCGCCCGGCCCGGCGGTCTCCAGGATCTGCCCGGTGACGAGCCGCTCGAAGGCCTCCGCCTGGATGCGTACGGCCTCCGGACCGAGGTCGGCCAGGATGTGCGAGGCGCGGGCGAAGAGGAAGTCGCCGGTGAGGACGGCGACGGAGTTGTCCCAGTTGGCGTTGGCACTGGACACCCCGCGCCGCACATCCGCCTCGTCCATGACGTCGTCNNTCGTGGTAGAGCGTCGCGAGGTGCGTCAGCTCGACGACGACGGCGGCCGGCACGATGCCGGGCGCGTGCGCGTCACCGAACTGGGCGGCCAGTGTCGACAGGAGGGGGCGGAACCGCTTCCCGCCGGCCCGTACGAGGTGCTGTGCGGCCTCGGTGATGAAGGGCACGTCGCTCTTGGTGGCCTCCAGCAGGCCCTCCTCGACCGCGGCCAACCCGGCCTGGACATCGGCTTCGAGAGCCGGGTCGCGCAGGCTCAGCCCAAAAGGCCCGACGACGGTCACGAGGGGTTCTCCTGTCTGCGGACGACCACCCGGATCCCGGAGAATCCGCGAATTGTCGATGTGTCGCTGTCACTACCACTTCACCATGCGCAGCGTATCCGGTCACCTGTTGATCACCGTGGCCGCCCGCCCCGTCGACCGGCCGCCGTACGGCCCGCCGGTCCGTCGGCGGCCGGGGCGGGCCGCGCGGAGCACCGTACGGACCCGCGCCGGTGTGTCCCCCGTCACTCGAG